>JAGQUI010000699.1 GCA_020438595.1 Propionibacteriaceae bacterium
GGTGTTCGCCATCGGCGCGATGATCATCCGCTGCTCTTCGTGGGTGTAGCCGAACACCTGCTGGCGCCGGGTCACCGAGGCGTGGCTGTGCACGACGTGCTGCTGCTCGGGCAGGTCGTCGAGTTCGACCCGGCCCGCCTCGAGCCATTCGGCGTACGGGTGCTCGGCGGCGAGCCCGGTCTTGATCTCGTCGTCGTTGATCAGCCGGTGCTGCTCGAGGTCGACCAGCAGCATCCGGCCCGGCTTCATCCGGCCCTTCTCGACCACCTTGGCCGGCTCGATGTCGAGCACACCGGCCTCGGAGGCGAACACGACCAGGCCGTCATCGGTGACCCAGTAGCGGCCAGGGCGCAGGCCGTTGCGGTCGAGCACCGCACCGATCAGGGTGCCGTCGGTGAAGGTGACGGACGCGGGGCCGTCCCAGGGCTCCATCATCGAGGCGTGGAAGGAGTAGAACGCGCGGCGGGCGTCGTCCATCTCGGTGTGGTTCTCCCACGCCTCGGGGATCATCATCAGCACGGCGTGCGGCAGCGATCGGCCGCCGAGGTGGAGCAGTTCGAGCACCTCGTCGAAGGACGCCGAGTCCGAACCGCCCGGGGTGCAGATCGGGAAGATCCGGTCCAGGTCGCCCTCGATCGTGCCGGTGGAGAGCAGCGCCTCGCGGGCCCGCATCCAGTTCCGGTTGCCCTTGACCGTGTTGATCTCGCCGTTGTGCGCCATCAGCCGGTACGGGTGGGCGAGCTCCCACGCCGGGAAGGTGTTGGTGGAGAACCGGGAGTGGACGAGGGTGAGGGCGCTCTCGACCCGCTCGTCGAGGAGGTCGGGGAACACCTCGGGCAGCTGCTGGGTGGTGAGCATGCCCTTGTAGACCGTGGTGCGCCCGGAGAGCGAGGCGAAGTACACCCCGGCCTCGTTGCGGGCGCGCTGGCGCAGCGGGTACACGGCGCGGTCCAGGGCGAGCCCGGTGTCGAGGCCGACCGTCGAGACGAAGAACTGCTCGAAGTGCGGCATGTTCCGCGCCGAGATCGGGCTCAGCGTGGAGTCGTCGGTCGGCACCGGACGCCAGCCGTGGATGACCAGCTTCTCCTCCGTGGCGAGGAACTCGATCGTGCGCTTCGCCGAGGCGCGCGCCACCGGCTCGACCGGCAGGAACGCCATTCCCATCGCGTAGTGCCCGGGCTCGGGCAGGTCGAAGTCGACCACCTGGCGCAGGAACCGGTCGGGCACCTGCAGCAGCATCCCCGCGCCGTCGCCCGCGGCCGGGTCGGCGCCGGTCGCGCCACGGTGGTCGAGGTTCTCCAGGGCGGTCAGGCCCTTGGCGACGATGTCATGACTGGCTTCTCCGCTCAGCTGGGCGACGAACGCCACCCCACAGGCGTCGTGCTCGAACGCGGGGTCGTAGAGACCCTCTCCGGGCCTGCCGGGCATGGTCATCAACGCCATCTGATCACTCCCATCTGCGC
>JAGQUI010000700.1 GCA_020438595.1 Propionibacteriaceae bacterium
CTGGACGGACACGATGTCCTTCCCGCCCAGGTCCATGTCGAAGCCGGCGTCGCGCAGCGCGCGGATCTTGTCCTCCTCGCGCGCCTTCGTCTCCACGAACTCGTAGATGTCGGGGTGGTCGACGTCCAGCACGACCATCTTCGCGGCGCGCCGGGTGGCGCCACCGGACTTGATCGTGCCCGCGGACGCGTCCGCGCCCCGCATGAACGAGACCGGGCCGGACGCGGTGCCGCCCGAGGACAGCAACTCCTTGGACGAGCGGATCCTCGACAGGTTCAGCCCGGCGCCCGAACCGCCCTTGAAGATGAACCCCTCCTCCTTGTACCAGTTCAGGATGGAGTCCATCGAGTCGTCGACGCTCAGGATGAAGCAGGCGCTCACCTGCTGCGGGCTCGCCGTACCCACGTTGAACCAGACCGGGGAGTTGAAGCTGAAGTACTGGTTCAGCAGCATCCAGGTCAGCTCGTGCTCGAACACCTCCGCGTCCTCACCGGAGGCGAAGTAGCCGTTCTCCTCGCCCGCCTTCCGGTACGTGGTCACCACCCGGTCGATCAGCGTCTTCAGGCTCGCCTCCCGCTGCGGCGTGCCCAGCGCCCCGCGGAAGTACTTCGTGGTCACGATCGTGGACGCATTCAGGCTCCAGAAGTCCGGGAACTCCACCCCGCGCTGCTCGAAGACGTGCTCACCGGTCTTCCAGTTGGTCTGCACGACGTCGCGCGACTCCCAGGTGACCTCGTCGTAGGGGTGCACGCCGGGGGTGGTGAAGACCCGGTTGATCTTCAGGCCCGGCGACTTCCGGCCACCCCTCGCGGGTGCCTTCGCGGTCTCGGTCATGGTTGGGCTGCCTTTCGGGTTGGGAGGGTGGAACGAGGTCAGTTCGTGACCAGCGCCGAGCGGCGCAGGGTTTCGATCTCGGTCTCGAAATCCTCGACCGAGTCGTAGTGCTTGTAGACCGAGGCGAATCGCAGGTACGCCACCGAGTCGAGTTCGCTCAGCGGACCGAGGATGGCCAGACCCACCTCATCGGCCGGGATCTCCGCCTGCCCGCTGGCCCGCAGCGTCTCCTCCACGCGCTGGCCCAGCCGGGCCAGGTCGGCTTCGGAGACCGGACGGCCCTTGCAGGCCTTCGCCACCCCGTTGACGACCTTCTCGCGGGAGAAGGGCTCCACCACTCCGGAACGCTTCACGACCACCAGTTGCATCTGCTCCAGGGTGGTGAACCGCCGCTCGCAGGACGGGCACTGGCGGCGCCGGCGAATGCTGGTGCCGTCCTCGGCCACCCGGCTGTCCAGAACCCTGGTGTCGGTGTGGCGGCAGAACGGGCAGTGCACTTCTGGACCCCTTCCTGGGGATCATCCGGTGGATGGTGTGTGGATAACCCTGTGGGTCATGACCACTATCTGTGGAGGAACCACAACGCTGTAACTACTAGATGTAGAGGTTATGCCTCGAGCGGCACCCTC
>JAGQUI010000701.1 GCA_020438595.1 Propionibacteriaceae bacterium
TTCCACACCTGGTCGGAGCCGACCACGAACCAGTCGTAGCACGCCGCGAACGCGGCGAGATCCGGTTCGTCGTTGATGCTCCGCGCCGCCTCCCGGACGTGGGTCGCGGAGAACTCCTGGATCGCGGTGCCGTGGCGCAGGTACCGGGTGGGCTGCGCAGGGGCCGGCTCGGGCTTCGCCATCCTGCCGAGCTTGCGAGCGATCACCGAGGGTCCTTCGTGCGTCACCTCGTGCAGCGTCCGCTTGAGCTTGAGCGCCAGATCCATCTCCAGCGGTGTGTTCGGGATCGTCCAGACGTCCATGCCGAAGCGCCTGAGCGCTTCCTGGAGCGCGAAGTTCTGCAGCCGGTTGCCGAAGTTGTGGTGGTCGACGATCGTGATGATTCCGACCCGCGTCATTCCGTCTCCATCCGTGCCGTCTTCGCTGTGGGATCGCGGCCGGCAGGCAGCCCCGACGTGTCCGTGTGCAGCCGTGGTGTCCGCGTGGCCTGCGGCCGGGCGCGAGCGAACCAGCGGCAACCCTACGTTCTTCGGCAGTGCGGGACCGGCGCTCTTGCGGGCTGGAACCCAGCCGGGCGTCGGACGGCTCGGTCGCGCTGTGGAGCCGGATGTCCACCCGACCTGTGACCTGCGAGAATCAGGCCATGGGGGATGGGAGCCTGACCTTCGCCGTGCCGGTCCGTGACCCCAGGGGTGTGTCGGACTGGCAGGAGGCGATGCGGTTTCTGCGTTCGACGGTCGGGTCGATGCTCGCGCAGGACGGTCCCCGCCCGAGAGTGGTGCTCGGCGTGAGCCCGGGCACGGAACTGCCCGATCTGCCCGGGGACGTCGTGGTCGTTCCCGTCGATCTGCCCTACCACGCGCTGCCCGAGGGTGAGGGCGAAGCGCGCTGGGACGCGATTCGCGCCGACAAGGGACTTCGGCTGGCGCACGCCCTGGCCGCCGTCCGGCCCCGGGGCCACGTGATGGTCGTCGACTACGACGACTTCGTCTCGACCCGGCTGGCCCGGCACGTCGCGGAACACCCGGACCAGCCGGGCTGGTTCGTCGACTCGGGCTACCTGTGGGACGGCGGCGGGGTCGCCTCGGCCCTGCGCACCCGCTTCAACGAGGCGTGCGGCACGAGCCTGATCGTTCGCGCGGACCTGCTCAGGATCCCTGCCGATCCGTCCGATCCCGCGCACCTCGACTGGATCAAGGCGATCCTGGGATCGCACAAGATGTGGCAGGACGTGCTGCCGCTGGAACCGCTGCCGTTCCCCGGCGCGGTGTACCGGGTGGGCAGCGGGCACAACGTCTCCGGTGCGATCAGCGTCGCCCGAAGGCTCGTGCGGTCGAGGCACCGGTTCGGCGACGTCGTCGATGCCGTGGGCGGGTTGCGGCCCTGGGGCAGCGTCCGACGGCAGTTCGGAGCCTGAGTCCGCCCGCCGTCAGGCCGGAGGCGGGACGGCGCAGCCCGAACT
>JAGQUI010000702.1 GCA_020438595.1 Propionibacteriaceae bacterium
CGAGGGAGTCGTCACGATTCTTCCTTCTACAAGGGTGTCTGTTGTTGTTGATGCTCTGTCACCTTTGACAAGACAAAGTCACCGTCAGCACTCTACGACGCCTCGTCGTAGCCGCCACAATCCGCCACCTTTTGGATGGGTGCGTCTCGCCATCCGGAGTTGTGCCCCGGGATGGAGTTGAGCCCACGCCTGAATAAGGTAAGAATGGTGTTGTGAAAAGCGAACCGGAGCTCGAGGCGGAGGCCCTGGCTGCCGACGCCGAACAGCAGGCGGCGGACGCTTCCACGCGCAGCCGGGTGGCGCGCTCGATCCTGCAGCACGGCCCGTCCACGGCTAACGACCTGGCCGGACGGCTCGGCCTGACCCCCGCCGCGGTGCGCCGGCACCTGACCGTGCTCACCACCACCGGGCACGTGTCCAGCCACGAACAGCGCATCTACGGCCACCGCGGTCGCGGCCGGCCCGCGAAGGTTTTCGCGCTGACCGACTCGGGGCGGTGCGAGTTCTTCCAGGCCTACGACCGCCTGGCCATCGAGGCCATCGCGTACCTCAGGGAGGTGGCCGGGCCCGAGGCCGTCGAGAAGTTCGCGGCCCAGGTCGCCGAGGCCGTGACCGAGCGTTTCAACGGACTGGCTCCGGAATACGACAACCCCACCGAGGCGTTGGTCGAGGCGTTGACCGCCGAGGGCTTCGTCGCTTCACTGCAGCCCGTCGCCTCCGGCGTCCAGCTGTGTCAGTACCACTGCCCGGTCGCTCACGTGGCGGCCGAGTTCCCCGAGCTGTGCGAGGCCGAGACCCGCGTCTTCGCCACGTTGCTCGACTCGCACGTGCAGCGGCTGGCGACCATCGCCCACGGCGACGGGGTGTGCACCACCCACGTGCCGCGTCCGGTGGTTCCGGCCATGCATCCGTCCCCGACAGGAAGGACCTCCTGATGACCTCCACCGCACCCGCCGCCCCCGGCCTGGGCGCCACCCAGGAAGAACACCTGCAGGCACTCGGGAACTACCAGTACGGCTGGCACGACGCCGACGCCGCCGGCGCCTCCGCCCGGCGCGGCCTGACCGAGGACGTGGTCCGCAACATCTCCGGGCTGAAGGGCGAGCCGGAGTGGATGCTGAACACCCGGCTGAAGGCGCTGAAGCTGTTCGACCGCAAGCCGATGCCCGCCTGGGGCGCCGACCTGTCCGGGATCGACTTCGAGAACATCAAGTACTTCGTGCGCTCCACCGAGAAGCAGGCCCAGACCTGGGACGACCTGCCCGAGGACATCAAGCGCACCTATGACCGGCTGGGCATCCCCGAGGCGGAGAAGATGCGCTTGGTCGCCGGCGTCGCCGCGCAGTACGAGTCCGAGGTCGTCTACCACAAGATCAACGAGGAACTCGAGCGCCAGGGCGTGATCTTCCTCGACACCGACACCGGCCTGAAGGAGCACCCCGAGCTGTTCGAGG
>JAGQUI010000703.1 GCA_020438595.1 Propionibacteriaceae bacterium
GGACGACGGAGAGCAGCGAGCGCCCCACCCAACGCATGGCCCCGATTCTCCCGTGCCCGCGCCGGGCTTGGCGAACCGGGACGCCGCAGCAGGGCTCGGGTCAGCCGACGACAGCACGCACCTGATCGCCGAACGCGCTCACATAGCCGATGTGCGGACGTTGGGGTTGTCGACAGTCGAAGCGGCGGGCCGCGGAGAGGGGAGGCGGCTGGCGCCGTTGTGGCCGCTTGAAGCAGGTATTGGGGCACCTGCTGGCGACCCGATCTCCTTGTGGCCGCCTGAAGCAGCTAATGAGCGCCTCAGGAGGCTCCATAAGCTGCGTGGAGCGGCCAGAACGCGATGGGGCGCCTGCTCCGCCGCTCATAACCTGCCTGAAGCGGCCACAACCTCACAATCATGCCGCAGGGTTCGCGGGTCAATGGGTGCGGTAGATGTCGGCTCGGTGGTCGATGGCCACGATCGTGACGAGGTCGGTGATCCGGTACACGATGCGGAAGTCTCCTCGCCGGGCACTGTACATACCTTCGAGTTCGCGACGCAGCGGCTTCCCGACCCGGTGCGGATTCTCGGCCAGGCCGCCGTAGATGAACTCCACCGCCGCGGCGGCAGCCTTCTCCGGGAGCCGTGCCAGAGCCCTTTTCGCAGTGGGAGTCCAGGCCATCCGGAACGGCTCTTGGCTCATGCGGTGAGCGTGCGCAGGATGTCGTCCTTGGTCAGGACCTCGGCCTGGCCCGCCGCGAGTTCGGTCAGGCTGGCCCGGATCTGGCGCATCAACTGGGGACGTCCGGCGATGTCCAGGGTCTCCTCCAGCGAGGCCAGATCGTCCACGCTGACCACCACCGCAGCGGGCCGACCGTGCTTGGTGATCACGACCCGTTCGTGCTCGCGCTCGACCTGATCCACAACCTCCGAGAGGTGGTTCTTCACGTCCTTCAGCGCCATGGAGCCCTCAACCGTCATAGCCACAAGTGTAGCCACATAGACGGGTGGCGCAACGTCCGGACAAGCCGCGGTGTGCGGGGGTAGCCCTTGCGGCTGCCGGTCACCCGAGCGCAACCGCCCGCAATCGGCCGCCGTCAGTGCGCCGGTGGCTTGGTCGAGAGCTGGGACACGCTTGAGCCAGCCATCCGGGGTGCACTCGCCTCAGAGGACTCCTCGCCGGGCGATACAGCCTGTCGTCGGGTCGTATCCGGCGTAGGCGATCGACCAGCGTGCGTTGCAGGACATCATCCAGGGATCGAGCATCCAGCCCCTGCGGACCGCGAACTCCTCCCGCGACGGGACGTGAAGCCTCAGCACCACACGCTAGCCAACGGCGCTGTTCGCCTGACCCGCGAGCGCGGTTCCCGCAGTCGCGGAGCCCTCTTGTGGGGCTAGAACCCGTCGAGGATCACCGGCAGGGCGCCTGCGCGGCCGTCCAGCAGCTCAGTGAGCAGGGACTTGAG
>JAGQUI010000704.1 GCA_020438595.1 Propionibacteriaceae bacterium
AGTGGACCAGGTCGGGTTGCCTTCGGCGGAGAGGGCCTTGTACAGGCCGTCGCGGCTCATGCCGACTCGGCGGGCGAGTTCGCTCATGTTCCGGGAGCGCGCGATCACGCCGAGGGCGCGGGGGACTGCGGTCGGGTCGTCCGTGGATTCCTCCAGGGCGATCTGGAGGTACGCGGCAGCATCATCGATGCCGTCGAGGTAGTCGGCCGCATCGAAGCGGGTGTACTTGTCAGCCGTGGTGGCCATCACCGTCCTCCTCAGAGTGCCATTCGTCGGCGAGTTGGTGTGCCCGGTCGATGTCTGCCTGCTGGGTTGATTTGTCGCCTCCGCACAGCAGGAGGATCAGGGTGTCGCCGTCTTGCAGGTAGTAGACCCGGTAGACCGGACCGTAGGTCATTCGCAGCTCCCAGACACCCTGGCCGACAGGCTTGGTGTCGCCGGGGTTGCCGTGGGCGAGCCGGTCGATCCGCTCCACGATCCGCAGGCGCGCCTGCCGGTCCTTGAGCTTCCTGAGCCAGCGATCGAAGACCTGTGTTGTCAGGACTTCGACCATGTGTCGACTATAACTGACACTGCGTCAACCTGGAAGAGATCCGTCGGCTTGATGGTGGCTCGGTCGCACGCTCGTTGTATGGATGCTGGTCGTCGCGAGGTGCATCGGCTGGTCGACGCCCTCCGGACGATCAGGTGGCTCCGTTGCTGGCCGACCCTCGAAGGCGGCTCACGCCCGGTGTCGCCAGCCGCCCCTGGCTGCCCGCCTTCTTCGGCATGGGTCGATCGAGACGGATGCCTCGAGCTGTCCGAGCGCGTGGATGAGGTCCTCGCCGACGGCTCCGGGGCGCCACGATCATGAAGGCCAGTGGAAAGGGTCGGCAGGAGACGACCTGGATCCTGCCCCACATCTGCCCCACGAGCCTCGTCGAACAGCGCACGAACTGTGCATAATGCCTAGTCAAGAGCAGTTTGGCTCGCGTCCCGCGGGAGGTTCAACTCCTCTCTCGCGCACCGAAGGTGACTTTGGCTAGGGTATTCACCCTCGAGACAATGGCGAAAGGCGGAGGTGCAATACCTCACACGCGTTTCCGTTGATGATCTCCGAATCGCTGTGACTAGGGGTTTCTCCGTGAGGGGTGGGCTGGCCTGGAGCGGTTGAGGCCCTCTCGGGGCCACTCGTGCCCCACGTCTGCCCCACGGGAACTGTTCGCTCAAACAGCTTCTGGCAGGCGCGATGGCCAAGGTCGGCATCGGGACTCGGTGCTGCTGCCCCTCATTCGCCCCCATGCACCCGTTCAGGAAGGGTACGGGCGAGCGGGAGCCGGGATCGTGATCGTGAACCGTGCGCCGTGGCCGGGTCCGTCGCTGGCGGCGGTGAGGGTGCCGTGGTGGGCTTCGACGATGGCGCGGGAGATGGTGAGCCCGAGGCCTGAGCCGGTGCTGGTC
>JAGQUI010000705.1 GCA_020438595.1 Propionibacteriaceae bacterium
CCGGAATGGGAACCGTCCCCGCGAACGGGTCACATATCAGTCGAAGCTGTTCACCAGGAAGGCGGCGGCGCGCGTGACGTACTCGCCGAACTCGGCGCGCTCGGGCTCGGGCAGGTCGAGGGAGTCCAGGGCGGCGTTCATGTGCAGCAGCCAGCGGTCGCGCATATCCGGCGTGACCGGGAACGGCGCGTGCCGGATCCGCAGCCGGGGATGGCCCCTGGTCTCGGAGTACGTGTGCGGCCCTCCCCAGTACTGCTCGAGGAACATGCGCAGCCGCTCGGCGGCCGGAGCGAGGTCCTCCTCGGGGTAAAGGGCGCGCAGGGCAGGGTCGGACGCCACCCCGCGGTAGAACTCGTCGACGAGCCGCACGAAGGTGGCGTGTCCGCCGACGCGGTCGTAGAGCGGGGCCGGTGAATCCACGCACCCATTCTCCGCATCCCGGCGCCCGGACGCCAACGGAGGCTACCCTGCTGCGGTGACGAACCCCCGTGGTCTCCTGCTCGCGGCAGCCCTGGCGGGCTCGCTCGTGCTCGCGGCGTGTGCGACCGCACCCGAGAACGACCGGCCACCGGCCCCTCGAGTCGCCCGCTCGTCCCTCGCCGGCTCCTCCGGGGAGCCCGGCTCGACCGACCGGGCGGACAGCGCCGGCGGATCCGCGTCCGCGCTCGCGTCCGTCCTCAAGGTCGGGCTGGGCGCGGGTGCCGGCCTCGGCGGACGGCAGGTGTTCCCGTCCGACAACCCGTGGAACACGCGGATCGACACCGCGCCGGTCGACCCGAACTCGGACGCGCTGATCGCCTCCCTCACCGGCAACCTGCACGCCGACTTCGGCGCGAACTGGAACGGCGGCCCGTTCGGCATCCCGTACGTCGTGGTGAAGGGCAGCCAGAAGAAGGTGCGGGTGACGTTCACCTACGCGTCCGAGAGCGACAAGGGGCGCTACCCGATCCCGAAGAAGGCGCCGGTCGAGGGCGGCGCGAAGTCGACCGGCGACCGGCACGTGATCGTGCTCGACCGCAAGCACTGGAAGCTCTACGAGTTGTACGACGCGCACCGCAAGAAGGGCGGCAAGTACTGGACGGCCGGCTCGGGCGCGATCTTCGACCTGAAGTCCAACGCGCTGCGTCCGGCCGGCTGGACCAGCGCGGACGCCGCCGGCCTGCCGATCTTCCCGGGACTGGTCCGCTACGACGAGGTGAAGGCCGGGGTGATCACGCATGCGCTGCGGTTCACCGTCGCACAGACGCGGCGTGCCTACGTCTCACCGGCCCGCCACTACGCCAGCAGCAACACCGACCCGAACCTGCCGCCGATGGGCACGCGGGTACGGCTGAAGGCCGACTTCGACATCTCCGGCTTCCCGACCCAGGCGCGGGCGGTGCTGCAGGCGCTGCAGACCTACGGGATGATCGTGGCCGACAACGGCTCGAACTGGT
>JAGQUI010000706.1 GCA_020438595.1 Propionibacteriaceae bacterium
GCTCCGCTCGGGCACCGACGAGCCGGACGCCGTGGCCGTGGTCTGCGGCACCGGGATGAACGCGGTCGGGGTGCGCGCGGACGGCGCCCGAGTCCGGTTCCTCGCCGTGGGGGCGTTCTCCGGTGACTGGGGCGGCGGCCTCGGGCTCGGCGGCGAGGCGCTCTGGCACGCCGCCAGGGACGTGGACGGCCGCGGCCCGCGCACACTGCTCACCGCCGCGATCGCCGACCACTTCGGCGTCCCCGTGCCGGCCCTGACCGAGGACCTGCACCTGGGCCGGCGCGCGCACTCCGGCCTCGCCGCGCTGGCGCCCGCGGTGTTCGCCACCGCCGAGGCCGGGGATGCTGTGGCGCAGTCGCTGGTGGACCGCCAGGCCGACGAGGTGGTGGCGTTCGTCCGGGCCTGCGTGACCCGGCTCGACCTCGCCGCCACGCCGGTGCCCGTGGTGCTCGGCGGCAGCATCCTGCGGGCCGGCCATGCGCGGCTGGACGCCCGGATCGCCGCGGGCATCGTCGGGCTCGCGCCCCGCGCGCGGATCACGACACCGTCCGTGCCGCCGATCGAGGGCGCGGTGATGCTGGCCCTCGCCGCCGCCGGAGCGCCGGTCAGGCGGGAGCCCAGCGGTCCATGAAGGGGAAGACCAGCACGCTGAACAACACGAAGCTACCGAGCACCACCCACCAGCGCCAGGACACCCGTCCGGTGCGGGCGTCCATGCCGGTCGCGACCACGGCGGCGATCGTCGTGCCCAGGTTGAGCGCGGTCATGAACAACCCGAACAGGTAGAGGCGCCCGCCGACCTGGATCCAGGAGATGTAGGCGACGGTGAGGAAGCAGGCGGTGAGGCCGAGGAAGCTGAGCAGGATCGGCACCCACCAGGGTGTGGGGGTGGGTAGCTTCTTCGCCACGGTCAGAGCAGGTCGTGCAGCATCACGACTTCCTCGCGATCCGGGCCGACGCCGATGCCGGAGATGCGGCAGCGGACGAGCTCCTCGAGCCGGCGCACGTACGCCTGGGTGTTCCTCGGCAGCTCCGCGAAGGTACGGCAGCCGGAGATGTCCTCGGTCCAGCCGTCCAGGTACTCGTACACCGGCACGGCGTGGTGGAAGTCGGTCTGCGTCATCGGCAGCGTCGTCGTGCGCTCACCGTTGACGTCGTAGGCGACGCAGACCGGGATCCTGTCCCAGCCGGTGAGGATGTCGAGCTTGGTCAGGAACATGTCGGTGAAGGCGTTCGCGGTGACCGCCGCCTCCACGACCAGGGCGTCGAACCAGCCGCAGCGACGGTTGCGTCCGGTGGTGGTGCCGAACTCGGCGCCCTCCTGGCGCAGCCGCTCACCGTCGGCGTCCAGCAGCTCGGTGGGGAACGGGCCCTCGCCGACCCGCGTGGTGTAGGCCTTCATGATCCCGATGGCGCGGTCG
>JAGQUI010000707.1 GCA_020438595.1 Propionibacteriaceae bacterium
CAGGGCACCGTCCAACAACGGCGCCAGCTCCATCAACTGCGCGGCCAACGACGCGAACGACCCCGAGGGGTCGCCGAACTCCGCTGTCCCGCCTACGTCTTCCGCCATGCCCACCAGTCTAGGACGAACATCTGTTCGATCAACGGGTCGGGCGAGGTTTCTCCGAGACATCCGCCACCTCGACGGCCGGGGTCGAGGTCCAGCTGGCGAGCAGGCGGAGGGCCTCGGCGGAGGGCGAGTCGGGCTCGGCGGTGTAGACGAGCATCGTCTGGCCCGGGTCGCCGGGCAGCTCGAGGGCCTCGTAGGAGAGCGTGAGGTCGCCGACCACGGGATGGTGGGCGTGCTTGCAGCCGGTGCCGTGGCCGCTGACGTTGTGACGGGCCCAGCGGACCCGGAACTCCTCGCTGCGGGTGGACAGCTCGCCGACGAGGTCGGTCAACGCACGGTCGTAGGGATCGCGGCCGGCCTCGGCGCGCAGGATCGCCACCGTGACATCCGCGGCGGCGTCCCAGTACGGGTAGAACCGGTGGGCCGAGTCGGCCAGGAAGCAGAACCGGGCCAGGTTCGGCACCGGGTCGCCCATCGCGTACACGTCGTCGTAGAAGGCCCGGCCGAGCAGGTTGGTGCCGAGCACGTCGAGGCGTCCGTTGCGGACGAACGCGGGGCCGGCCGTGACCGCCTCGACCGCCGCCGCGAGCCCCGGTCGAAGGCTCAGCGCCCGCGAGCCACGGGTGCGGCGCCGGGCCACCGAACCGCCCGAGGCGGCCCGGGCCAGGTCGAAAAGGTGACCGCGTTCGGCCTCGTCCAGTTGCAGGGCGGAGGCGATCGCCTCCAGAACGCTGTCCGACACCCCCGAGAGGACGCCGCGCTCGAGCTTGGTGTAGTACTCGACGCTCACCCCGGCCAGCATCGCCACCTCGGAGCGCCGCAGCCCGGGCACTCGCCGATCCGTGCCGGCCGGCAGGCCCGCCTGTTGCGGGGTCACCGCGGCACGGCGGCTGACCAGGAACTCCCGGACCTCCACACGATTGTCCATGTCCGAGACGCTACGACGCCGGCGGGCCCGGTGGGAGACCCTGACAGAACACCTCAGTACAGACCCTTCCCCGTACGTGCGCGGGAGGGCTTGACTGGTCACCGACACCTCGCTCGACGAAAGGGACTCCCATGAGCTGGCCGGCCGAAACCCTCGCCGCGATCATCGACGCCGATGACCTCAAGATCTCACCGATGCGAGCCGATGGCGTCACCTACGGCACGCCCACCTGGATCTGGTGCGTCGCCGTGGACGGCGAGTTGTACGTCCGCGGCTACAACGGCACCCGGTCCCGCTGGTACGCCGCCGCGCTCGCCCACCCGGACGGACGCATCCATGCCGCCGGGCAGGTCTTCGACGTCACCTTCGCCCCTGCCGACGCC
>JAGQUI010000708.1 GCA_020438595.1 Propionibacteriaceae bacterium
TCCCGGACCAGGCCGGCCTTGACCAGTTCCTCGTCGCTGAACCCCTTCGCCTTCAGGTGCTGGCCGAGTTCGCGTCCGCCGGTGGGAGCGAAGCCGATCCCGAACTGCTCGGCCGCCGTCTTGTCGAAGCCGCGCCCGTCGAGGAACTGGCGTCCGGGCAGGCCCGAGGGGCCACTCAGGTGCCCGGCGAAGAACTCCGCGGCCAGCTGGTTGGCCTCCAGCACGCGCAGCCGCAGGCCCGGCTCCACCCGCGCGCCGCCGCCGTCGGTGTAGCGCAACTGGACGCCGACCCGGTCGGCGAGGAACTCGATCGCCTCCGCGAAACTGACGTGGTTGATCTTCTGCACGAAGCTGATCGCGTCGCCGCCCTCGCCGCAGCCGAAGCAGTGCCAGAACCCCCGCGCCGGGGTGACGTGGAACGACGGCGTCTTCTCGTCGTGGAACGGGCACAGCCCGGTGAGCGACCCGCCCCCGGTGCGGCGCAGGGTCACGTAGGAGCCGACGACGTCCTCGATCCGGGTGCGTTCCCGAACGGTCGCCAGGTCCTCCTCGTTGATCAGTCCGGCCACCCCGTGATTCTAGGGCCCGCCACGGACTCCCGGACCCCGCACCAACCCGGCGGGAATGGGGACGGTTCCCATTCCGCGTCGGCGGAGAACGGGGACGGTTCCCATTCCGCGTCGGTCGCGAACCAGCGGCGGGGAATGAGAACCGTCCCCATTCCGCGTCAGGCGCCGCGGCCGATGCCCTTCGGAAGCCGGTCGGGGTTCCAGCCGAGCAGGTCGACCGCGGTCTCGAACGCGAACCGGTCGGTCATCCCGGCCACGTAGGTGACCGCCGCCCGGACGCGCCCCTCCGGGCCACGGTCGGACGCCACGAAGGCCGCTGGCAGGGCGAGCGGGTGCTCGGCGTAGTACTCGACCAGACCGTGCAGCACGGCGATCACCGCCTCGGACTGGGCCAGGGAGTCAGGCCGGGTGTAGATCCGTTCGTAGTTGAACGCCCGCAGCGCCGCCAGCGCGGACGCAGGCTCGGCCGCCATGCCCACCTCACCTGTGCCGGCGACGGTGGAGATCACCGCCCGGACGAAGGTGCCCAGCTGCGCGCGGCGACTGCGTCCGGCCGTCTCGACGACCTGCGCCGGCAGGTCGTCGAGGCTGACGATGCCGGCGTCGGACGCGTCCTCCAGGTCGTGGGCGCAGTACGCGATCCGGTCGGCCCAGCTCACGATCTCGCCCTCGACGGTCGCCGGGACCGGGCGCGACCAGGAGTGGTTGCGGACGCCGTCGAGCGTCTGTGCGCACAGGTTGAGGCCGGTCAGCACGACGTCGGCACCCCACGGCCCGTGGTCGTAGCCGTCGGGCAGGAAGGCATCGAACGCGTCCTCGCTGGCGTGGCCGCCCGGCCCGTGGCCGC
>JAGQUI010000070.1 GCA_020438595.1 Propionibacteriaceae bacterium
CAGTAGGCGGCCGAGCTGCGGGTCAGCGCCCAGGCGTTGCCCAGGTAGCCGGTGTGCGGCACGTGCGGGCCGCGGCACAGGTCCTTCCAGGCGACGCTGCCGTCGCGGCGGACGTTGTCGTAGATGGTCAGCTCGCCCGCGCCGACCTCGACCGAGGCGCCCTCGGTGGACGCCGCCGCGCCCTTCAGCCCGATCAGTTCGAGCTTGTACGGCTCGTCGGCGAGGTCTGCGGCCGCCTCAGCGTCGCTGACCGAGCGGCGCACGAACCGCTGGCGCTCCTTGACGATGCCGGCCATCACCTTGTCGATCGCCTTGATCGCCTCGGGGGTGAGCGGCTCGGCAACCTGGAAGTCGTAGTAGAAGCCGTCGGTGATCGGCGGCCCGATGCCCAGCTTCGCGTCGGCGTGCAGTCGCTGCATCGCCTGCGCGGCGACGTGCGCGCAGGAGTGCCGGATGATCGCCAGGCCCTCGTCGCTCGACGCGACGACCGGCTCGACCTCGTCCCCGTCGTGGAGGACGCCGGCCAGGTCGACGACCCTCCCGTTCACCCGGGCCGCAACGACCGTCCGGTCATCGCCGAACAGGTCCAGCGCGGTCGTGCCGGTCTCGACCACCCGGGGTTCGCGCGACTCGGGACGCACCACGGTGAGGGAGACAGACACAGGGACTTCCTTTCAACGACGACCGGCCACCTGCCGGCCCGGACCATTCTGCCCCCTCCGGCGGGCGGGCTTCACCTCGGGGGCCGGCACGCGGCCCGGCCGAGGGCTGCGGGACGAACCGGCGGGCCTCAACGATGCGTCGGAGCCGTGCCTGCGCTCGTGCCGCCCGAGGCGACGGTGCTTGTCCAGGCCGAGTACCTCTGCACGGAGGTGTAGCCGGGCTTGCGTCCGGTCACCCGCACCTTCACCCGGTGCCCGGCGTCCGCGTCCACCAGGGTGTACTTCGCCCTGGTCGCGCCCTTGATCCGCACGTCGCCGTGGTCGCCCGACCGATACCACTGGAACGAGAGCGTGACGTCGCCGGGGCCCCAGCGTTTCGGCAGCGCGGTGAGGGTCTGCCCGACCTGCGCGACACCCGAGTAGACCGGCACCGGCGTGGGGTTCAGGGTGCCCGCCACGACGGCGGCGGTGGGCCTGGAGAACCGGCTGGCCGGTTCGAAGAGCTTCGCGGTGCCCCGCACCCTCGCCTTGATCGTGTGGCCCAGGTCGGCCGCGACGAGTTCGTAGGTGGTGGCTGTTGCCCCGTCGATCTTCACTCCGTCGCGGTACCACTGCCAGGCGAGACGCACGGTGCCCGGACCCCAGGGCCTCACGCCGGCGGCGAGCACTCCGCCCACCCGCGCCCAGCCGTAGACCGAGGGGGTCTGCGGCGACAGTTCCTGCCCGACCACCGGACCCACCGGGTCGGTCTCCTGGACGGCGGTCTCGAAGCCGGCCCTGGTGCCGGTGATCCGCACCGAGACTTCGTGGCCGATATCGTCCGCCGACAGGCGATGCCGCCGGTCGGTGGCCCCGGGGATCGCTGCTCCGTCGCGCAGCCACTGGTAGGCGAGGGCGACGGAGCCCGGCCGCCAGTCGGGCCTGGCGAAGCGCAGTTCGGAACCGTAGCGGGGATCACCCTTGATCGCCGGGGCGTCGCCCGGCTCGACCATGGGGTGCAGGCTCGACTGGCTCTTCGTCGAGGGTGCACCCGACGGCGCTTCGGCGGCGACGTTCGGCTGGACCGACGATTCGGCGGCGGTCGGGGTGGCGGGCACCGGGGCCGGCGGCGGCAGTTGCCTGCCGTTGCCGATCGCACCGGCTCCGGTGAGGACGGCGACCAGCCCGATCAGCGCGCCCAGCCCGCGGCTGCGCAACGGACGATGTCCGGGCATGCAGATCTCCCCTCCTCCCCCGGCTACAACCGTAACGTCCACGACGGCCACCGTGGTGGCGACGCACCATGCGGCATGGCACGGTGTTCCCCATGGCGAGCGAAACCGAGCGGCTGTTCCCCGGCAAGTTCTTCATCAGCACGGCCCTGGAAGCACTCGAGACCAAGACCGCGATGTCGGGGGAACTCGCCCTGCGGTACCTCCAGCGAGCCGCCATGGCCGGCATCCTGATCGCGGTGTTCTACGGTGCCTACTTCACCACGGTCGCCACCTTCTCCGCCATCAGCGTGGGTGAAACTGCCCTCACCGGAGTGGGCAAGCTGATCGGCTCGCTGGTCTTCGGGTGGGCCCTGGTGTTCATCTACTACACCAAGTCCGAACTGCTCACCTCGAACATGATGGTGGCCTCGATCGGCGTTTACTACCGGAGGGTGAAGCGCCGCCGCGCGCTGCGGATGCTCGGCCTGTGCTACCTCGGCAACCTGCTGGGCGGGCTGCTGATCGCGCTGCTGGTGAGGTTCAGCAGCCTCGCCTCCGGGCCCGTCCTGGTCGAGATGGAGCACTCCGTCGCGGTGAAGCTTGGCTACCTGGCCGCGGGGCCGACCGGCTGGACCGACCTGTTCATCCGCGCCGTGCTCTGCAACCTGATGATCAACGTCGCGATGCTGCTCGTCTACAACGGCTTCATCGCCGAGGACGTCACGAAGGCGCTCGCGATGATCATGGCGGTGTTCATCTTCGCGTTCCTCGGCCTCGAGCACTCGGTCGCCAACACCGTGCTGTTCACCATCGTCGGGCTCAGCGAGGGTATCGACGTGGGCCTGGCCGCAGGCAACGTGGCGATCGCCCTGGTCGGCAACTTCATCGGCGGCGGCGTGCTGATCGGGCTGTACTACGCCTTCGTCAACGACGACTCGCGGTTCCGCCGATGAGCGGGCCCCGGTGAGTCCAGGTGCGCCGGCGGACCGGATGGGCCAGTCTGGGAACGAGCGAGGACCAGGAGGAGCAATGCCGGGGAAGTCGAACTGGTGGCTGCGGAGGCCCGCCCTCAACTGGCTCGAGCTGATCGGGTTCACGCTGGCCCTCGCCCTGGTCGCCGGCGGGCTCGGCGCCTGGGCCGCGCTCAAGCTCTCCCCCGCGCCCGGCTCCTGCGACACCACGCGGGTCGCCACCGCCGCCCTGCCGTCGGTGGTCACGGTGTTCGCCAGCGGTGCCGCGGGTTCGGGGTCGGGCAGCGGCGCGATCATCCGCGCGGACGGGGTGATCCTCACCAACGACCACGTGATCGCCACGGCCGCCGAGTCGGGCACGATCGAGGTCCTGCTGAACAACGGCGACCGGCTCGGGGCCCACCTGGTCGGCACCGACCCGATCACCGACCTCGCCGTGCTCAGGATCGACCGGAACAAGCTCCCGGCACTGCTGCTCGCGCCGCGGGAGCAACTGACCGTCGGCCAGCCCGTGGTCGCCCTGGGCGCCCCGCTCGGGCTGTCCGGGACGGTCACCAGCGGCATCGTCAGCGCGCTCGGGCGGAACGTGCCCGCTCCCAAGGCCGGCGGCGGCACCACCGTGCTGGCCGGAGCGATCCAGACCGACGCGGCGATCAACCCCGGCAACTCCGGTGGTCCGCTGGTCACGTGCGAGGGACGGCTGGTCGGCGTGAACACGGCGATCTCGACCGTGCCCACCGCGAGCGGGGACACCGGCGGCGGCAGCGTCGGGATCGGCTTCGCCGTGCCGGCGAGCACCGCACAGCGGATCGTGGACGAACTGCTCGCCAGCGGGCAGGCCACCCACCCCTGGATCGGGGCCCAGACCACCGAGATCAGCCAGGACACCGCCGACCGGTTCGGCACGAAGGCGGGCCTGTTCGTCCAGGAAGTGACCAGCGGGGGCCCGGCCGAAACCGCAGGGCTGCAGGCGGGTGACGTGATCACCGGCATCAACGGCCAGCCGGCCAGCGCCGTCTCGCTCGCCTGGCTGCTGGTCAGCGCCGAGGTGGGCGACGCGATTCCCGTGGAGTACTACCGCGACGGCACCGCGCACCAGGCCACGATCACCCTGGTCGAGCAGCCGTGAAGGGCTGGCGGAACCGGGCTCAGCGCTCGCGCCGGACGCGCGCCTCGTCCCAGACCGGCCGGTCGGCCTCGTACACGCCGCCCTCGCTGCCGAAGACGAGGAAGCGGTCGAATCCCCGGGCGAACCACCGGTCGTGGGTGACGGCCAGGACCGTCCCCTCGAAGCCCTCAAGGCCCTGCTCCAGCGCCTCGGCCGACTCGACGTCGAGGTTGTCGGTGGCCTCGTCGAGCAGCAGCAGCGTCGCCCCCGACAGCTCCAGCAGGAGGATCTGGAAGCGCGCCTGCTGGCCACCCGAGAGGGACTCGAAGGTCTGCTCGGCCGCGCCGGCGAGTTCGTAGCGGTCCAGGGCACGGGCGGCGGGTTCGCGTCCGAGGCCGGCCCGGCCGCGACCGTCCGGGGTGGAGTCCCCGCGGTGCAGGATGTCGAGCAGGGTACGTCCGAGGAGCTCGGGGTGCTCGTGGGTCTGCACGAACCAGCCCGGATGGACGCGTGCGCCGAGCCGGGCCCTTCCGGAGTGCTGCACCGGCGCGATGGCGTCCAGGCCGCCGACGGGCTCGTGTTCGAGGTCCGGTACGGAACCTCCCCGGGCGAGCAGGCGCAGGAAGTGGGACTTCCCGGAACCGTTCGAGCCGAGCACCGCGACCCGCTCGCCGTACCAGACCTCCAGGTCGAACGGCTTCATCAGTTCCAGCGACTCCCCCTCCGGGCTGGGCGGGAGCCGGAGTTCGAGCTGCTCGCAGACCAGCGCGCGCTTGCCCGTCCGGCCCCCGGACAGCCGCATCCGCAGTTTCTGCTCGCGCGGCTGCTCGATCGGGGGGCCGGCCTCCTCGAACCGACGCAGGCGGGTCTGCGCCGCCTGGTAGCGGCTGGCCATACCGTCGTTGTAGCTCGCCTTCTGCTTGAGCGTCGCCACGAGGGTCTTCAGCTTCTGGTGCTCCTCGTCCCAGCGGCGGCGGAGCTCATCGAAGCGCTCGAACCTGGCCCGGCGTGCATCGTGATAGCTGGAGAAGCCGCCGGGATGGGTCCAGACCCGGTTGCCGGCTGCGCCGAGTTCGACGGTCACCACCCGGGTGGCCGTGTTGGCGAGCAGTTCCCGGTCGTGGGAGATGAACATGATCGTCTTCGACGAATCCCGGATGCGCTCCTCCAGCCAGACCTTCCCGGGCACGTCGAGGTAGTTGTCGGGTTCGTCCAGCAACAACACCTCGTCCGGCCCGCGCAACAGGTACTCCAGCACCAATCGCTTCTGCTCCCCGCCGGACAGGGTGCGCAGGGAGCGGTACCGCGCGCGGCGGTACTCCACGCCGAGCGCGGCGATCGTGCACACGTCCCAGACCACCTCGACGTCGTAGCCACCCGCATCGCCGTACTCGGCGAGTGCCTCGGCATAGGCCAGTTGGTGGGCGACGTCGTCGGTGTCCATCAGCACCCGCTCACAGGCGTCCACGGCCTCCGCCGCCGTGCGGACTCGGGCCGGCGCGACCGACAGGAGCAGGTCCGCGACCGTCGGGTCGTCGCTCCCACCGGTCGGGTCGGCGACCCCCTGGCCGACGAACTGCCGCATCACGCCGAGCCCGCCCGAGCGTGTGACCACCCCTGCGTGTGGGCTCAGGTCACCGGTGATCAGGCGAAGCAGCGTGGTCTTGCCGGCCCCGTTGGCGCCGACCAGCGCCACCTTTGCGCCGTCCCCGACCCGGAACGAGACGTCGTTGAGAAGCACCCGCCCGTCCGGGAGTTCGAAGCGGACGCCCATGACGTCGACATGGCCCACGGCGCAACGCTACTGGCCGCGGCACGCACAGCCGAAACGCGGACCTCGGAAGCCCGCTCAGGCGGCGACCAGGCCGCGTCCGCGGGCCAGGCTGACCGCGACCAGCCGGTCGTGCACGCCGAGCTTGTCGTAGATGTTGCCCAGGTGCTTGTGCACCGTCCGCGGCGACAGCGACAACCGGGACGCGATGGACGTCGCCAGCAGCCCCTGCGCGAGCAGGTCCAGCACCTCGAGCTCGCGGGAGGTCAGGCCGAACTCGCGCGCGGCGTCCTCACCCGCCCGGGCCCGCTCGCGGCGCTGCATCGCCAGTACGGCGTGCGGCAGCAGCGCCATCAGGGGCGGCACCGCCTCGTGCAGCAACAGCATCTGGTTGTCACCGAAGCCCTCGCGCTTGGCGAAGGCCAGGGCCCTGCGTCCGTCGTCGTGTTCCGGGTCGAAGCCGGCCGGAGCCACCACCAGCACGTCGCCGAGCCGGCCGTGCTCCAGCCGGAACGGTGCCTGCCCGCTCACGCCGGAATCCAGCTGGTCGAGCATCCCCACCAGTTCGGCCGCGGCGGCCGGATCGGGGTGGCAGGTGAGCACCCGCTCCCCCGCGACCTGCGTCGGAATGAAGCACGCCGCCACGTCAGCCTCGACGCCCTGCGCGAGGTACCGACAGATCACCTGCTCGACGTCGACATCGGCCGCCAGTGCCTCGGCGGCCTCGACGAGCATTCCCACGATCACGACTGCCCGCTGACCTCGATCCACGCCCAACCCCCTGCCTCGTCCGCTGACCGGGTGACAGTCTCTGCCTCAGCAAACCGAACACTGCGGCTCATGCCGTCTATTCCGGATCGGCGAAGTTTCACCAACTCGCTGCATCGGAGCCCGACGGGGGCCGTCTTGATACCGCCTCGGTGGGCAAGAATGAGGAGCATGACGCTGCTCTACCTCGTGCGCCACGGCCAGACGGAGTGGAGCCGCTCCGGCCGGCACACCTCGGTGACCGAACTGGACCTCACCGACGCGGGGGTCGCCCAGGCGCGCTCGTTGCGCGAACGGCTCGACCCGGGCGAGTTCGACCTGGTGCTGAGCAGCCCGCGGCTGCGCGCCCGCCGGACGGCCGAACTCGCCGGGTTCACCGACTACGCGGTCGACGACGACCTGGCCGAGTGGTACTACGGCGACTTCGAGGGCCTGACCAGCCCGCAGATCCGGGAGCACTTTCCGGGCTGGCGGATCTGGTTCAACGGCTGCCCGGGCGGGGAGTCGTCCGAGGAGGTGCGAGCGCGCCTGACCCGGGTCGTGGCCCGGGTGCGTGCGTCCGGCGTGGAGCGGGCGATCTGTTTCGGCCACGGCCACGCGTCCCGCGTGCTGGCGTTGTGCTGGCTCGACTTCCCGATCATCTTCGGGCAGAGCTTCCCGCTCGAGGTGGGCAGCGTGTCGATCCTCGGCCGCGAGAAGGAGTCCCCGGCGATCGTCCGCTGGAACAGCTGAGGTCTCGACCCCACCGACCGAGGCGTGGGAGCGATTGCAGCTCTGCGTCCGACCTGATTTGCTGACCCGGTGGCGACGGTGCGCAATCCCCTGCTGAACAGCCTGCTGAACCTGCGGGGCAACGGACGGGCCTGCGTCTACACCGAGCCCATGTGGGGCCTGTCGATGATGCTGGTGCTCCCGTACGCGTCGGTGTTCATGCTGGCGCTCGGCGTCCACGACGTGCAGATCGGGCTGCTCGCCACCATCTCGATGCTGTCCCAGGTCGTGTTCGGCCTGCTCAGCGGGGTGATCACGGACAAGCTCGGCCGGCGCGTGACCACCGCGGTGTTCGACGTCGTCGCCTGGGCGATTCCCTGCCTGATCTGGGCGGTCGCGCAGAACTTCTGGTACTTCCTGGTCGCGTCCGTGGTCAACGGCGCCTGGCAGGTCACCCAGAACTCGTGGGACTGCCTGCTGGTCGAGGACGTCGACCGCGGCGAGATCACCAAGGTGTACTCGCTGGTCAAGGTGGCGGCCGAGTTCTCCGCGCTCTTCTCGCCAAACCCCGCCGTGCTGGTTGCGCAGTTCGGCCTGGTGCCCGCGGTGCGCATCCTGTACCTGAACGCGTTCGTGATCATGACCGCGAAGATCATCATCCTGTACCGCGCCTCGACCGAGACCGAGGTAGGCCGGCTGCGGATGGAGCTGACGAAGGACGTGAGCATCTGGCGGTCGCTTTCGGAGTACCGCGGTGTGCTGCCCCTGATCATCCACTCGAAGGGCACGATCTTCTCGCTGTCGATCGCGGCGATCGTGGCCGCCGTCCAGCTCGTCAACGCCACGTTCTGGCAGGTGGTGATCAACACGCGACTGGGGGTGCCCGACCCGCTCCTGCCGTTCTTCCCGATGGTGCGGTCGCTGCTGTCCGTCCTGCTGTTCTTCACGGTGATCCCGGCGCTCACCCACGGCAAGCACCTCAAGGCGCCCACTCTGTGGGGCTTCGTCATCTACCTCGCCGGGCAGGTGCTGCTCGTGCTCATCCCCGCACCCGAAGGGGCCGCGACCGGCCAGACGTACGCCTTGCTCGCGGCCTGCCTGGTGCTGGACGCCTTCGGCGCGGGGATCCTCTACATGCTCGCCGAGTCGCTCGTCGCCCTGCACGTCGACCGCCACGAGCGCTCGCGCGTGATGGCCATCCAACGCACCGTCGTGATGCTCGTCACCGCCCCGTTCGGCTGGATCTCCGGGTGGCTGTCCGGGATGGACCGCACCTGGCCGTTCATCCTCACCTCGGCGCTGCTCGTGCTGGGCATCGCCGTGACCGCGCGGTTCTGGGTCACCACCCACTCCGAGCCTCTAGGGTCCTCCCTGTGAACACCGCTGGCGGCACGGCCTATCGCTGGGTGGTCCTCGCGGTCTCGGTGCTGGTCAACATCACCATCCAGCTGCAGTGGATCTCGATGTCCCCGGTGGCCACCACCGCCGCGGAGTTCTACGGCGTCACCACCACCGAGATCGGCTGGTTCTCGATCATCTTCATGATCGTCTTCATCCCGTTGTCGATCCCGGCCGCGTGGATGGTGGACCGGTACGGCATCCGGATCGCCGTCGGCCTCGGCTCGGCGCTCGTCGCGGCGGGAGCCACCCTCCGGGCGCTCGCCGGGCCCTCCTACGGGTGGGCCCTCGCCGCCACGTTCCTGTCCGCGGCAGCCCAGCCCCTCCTCTTCAACGCCTGGACGACGGTGGCCGGCAAGTGGTTCCCGCGGCACCAGCGGGCCACGGTGGTGTCGGTGCTGACCCTGGCGATGATGGTGGGCGTCGCGGTGGGCACCGCGGTGACGCCGGCCCTGCTCGACGCCGGCCTGGCCATCGACGGGGTGCTGTGGGTCTACGCCGGTGCGGCAACGGTGTCCGCAGTTCTGTACGTCGCGTTCGCACGGGACGCGGACCGCAGCATCGCCGACGCCACGGACGCCCGCGCGCTGGAACTCGGCGGGCTGCGCCACGCGCTCGCCCAGCGCCCGTTCCAGGTGTTCCTCGCCGCCCTGTTCGTGGCCCTCGGCGTGTTCAACGGGCTCTCCACGTGGGCGCTCCAGATGGTGACCGCGATCGGACTGGGCGAGGACGCGGCCGAGATCGTGCTCGAGGCGCTGCTGGTCGGTGGCGTGCTCGGTGCCCTCGCGCTCGGCGCGGCGTCCGACCGCACCGGACGCCGGGTGCCGTGGACGGCGATCCCGATGATCATCTCGGCACCGCTGATGGCGGCGTTCGTGCTGCCGAACCTGACCCTGGTGGTCGTGGGCGTGTGCTCGTTCGTGGTGGGGTTCCTGCTCACCGGTGCGATGCCGGTGGGCATGCAGTACGCCTCCGAGATCGCCGCGCCGACGCCCGAGGGCGCCTCGTCCGGGTTGTTCCAGCTGGTCGGCCAGACATCCTTCATCGTCGTACTCTTCATGGAGGCCGCCCGCACCCCCGACGGGGGGTTCGGGTGGAGCTTCGCCATCCTCGGCGTCCTGCTGGCCGCGATCGGGCTGTGGATGTTGCGCCAGCCCGAGCCGACCCTCGACTCCCCCATCCCCGGTGATCTGGAGGTTGCCGACCCTTCGTGACGGCTCGCTCGTTCCTCACGAGCCTCCTCAGGGAGCGTCGTTCTGACGGCTCGCTCATTCCTCACGAGCCTCCTCAGGGAGCGTCGTTCTGACGGCTCGCTCGTTCCTCACGAGCCTCCT
>JAGQUI010000709.1 GCA_020438595.1 Propionibacteriaceae bacterium
CGTGGACGAGTACGACCACGAGGTGCCGCCGGTCACCGAGCTGGGCGAGCAGCGGTTCCGGGTGTCGGCCCGGCTGCCGATCGACCACCTCGGCGAGCTGTTCGGGCTGAAGGTGGACGACGAGGACGTCGACACCGTGCTCGGGCTGATGGCCAAGGAGCTGAACAAGGTGCCGATCCCCGGTTCGGTCGTGCACTGGGAGGGCATCGAGCTCACCGCCGAACGCGGTTCCGACCGTCGCCACACGATCCAGACGGTGCTCGCCTCGCTGGTCGTCGACGACGAGGACGTGGCGGCGGAGGCCGCGGCGAAGCTGGCCACCGAATCCGCGAAGAGGAGTTCATGACCACGTTCCGCTCCGGCTTCGCCTGCTTCGTCGGCCGCCCGAACGCCGGCAAGTCCACGCTCACCAACGCCCTGGTCGGCAGCAAGATCGCGATCGCGTCGTCGAAGCCGCAGACCACGCGGCACGCCGTCCGCGGCATCGTGAACCGCCCGGACGCCCAGCTGGTCGTGATCGACACCCCCGGCCTGCACAAGCCGCGCACGCTGCTCGGGGAGCGGCTGAACGACCTGGTCCGTGACACCTGGTCCGAGGTGGACGTGGTGGGCGTGTGCCTGCCGGCCAATCAGCGGATCGGCCCGGGCGACACCTACCTGGTCGGCGAGATCGCGAAGCTGCCGAAGCGTCCGCTGCTGGTGGCGCTGGCAACGAAGTCCGACCTCGTGCCGCCACCGCGGATGGCCGAGCACCTGCTGAAGATCGCCTCGCTGGAGGAGGAGCTCGGCATCGAGTGGGCGAGCATCATCCCGGTGTCGGCCGTCACCGACGACCAGGTCGACGTGGTCGCCGACGAGCTGGTGAAGCTGCTGCCGGAGGGCCCGCAGTTCTACCCGGACGGCGAGATCACCGACGAGCCCACCGAGACGCTGATCGCGGAGCTGATCCGCGAAGCGGCGCTGGAGGGGGTCCGGGACGAGCTGCCGCACTCGCTGATGGTGGTCGTGGAGGAGATGGGGGAGCGGGAGGGGCGGCCGGCCGACCGTCCGCTGCTCGACATCTACGCATCCATGGTGGTCGAGCGGGACTCCCAGAAGGGCATCGTGATCGGCCACAAGGGCCAGCGACTGAAGGAGGTCGGCACCGCCGCCCGCACCCAGATCGCGGCACTGGTCGGCATGCCCGTCCACCTCGATCTGCGGGTGAAGGTGCTCAAGGACTGGCAGCGCGACCCCAAGCACCTGAACCGCCTCGGCTTCTGAGGCAGGTGGACCGAGTAAGGAACCGTCCCCAACCCGGTCCGGACCGAGTCGGGGACGGTTCCTTACTCGGTCCACCTCAGGCGCGCAGCGATCCGTAGGTCGTCTTCGCCCGCTCCAGGGCGGCCACGTAGCCGGCCCGGGCGCGCTCGCTGC
>JAGQUI010000710.1 GCA_020438595.1 Propionibacteriaceae bacterium
GGCGAATCCTCCGCCGAGAAGGATACCGGGAGAGCCGTACCGAACTCCAACCGGGCATCCGGCCTTGTCAGCGGAACCTCGGGCATTCAGCGTGCACGAGGCCGCTACCGCCCGTACGACTGCGCCTGCCCTTCGGCGTCCCGGTAGCGGACCACCGGGAACACGGCATCACCGTCCTCGCCGATCCCCCGGCAGAACTCCAGGAGCACCGTCCGTCCGCCCAGCGCCGGCGCGCCCTCCACGACCGTGCAGCCGTCCACCTTTGTCGCTCGCCACGCCGACGCGCCCTCCGGCAGGACGACGAAGCGCATGTCCTCGAAGTACTTGCCGTCCAGGGAACCGCCGCCGACCTCCCCGAGACCTGATCCCCGCCCGCCGTCCAGCGACCCGCACATGTCTTCGACCGGCAGGCCCGACGACACCGCTCCACCGCAGGCGAGGCCGATCCGCACGTCGCGGGCGAACCAGAACGACCGTGCACCGACCTCGAAGCGAGCGAACCTCACCGGCTCACCCCGGTCGTCAGCCATCGTGCCGTCGCCATTCATGCGCAGGAAGCCGGACACGTTCGCTCCGGCGGTGACGATGAATGCCCTCCAGCCGATCGCCTCGAACTCCTCGACCCTTGTGTCTGCAAGCCCTCCAGAGGCCCCGCCCGTGACCCACAAGAGGCTCCCATCGTCCACGAGCACCCACACATGCTCGTTGAGCTTCGCGAGGAACGGCTGGCCGGACTCGGCCGTTCCCGAACGCGAGACCTGCTCCACACCGTCCCGGCTCCCGGTGACGGTCACCCCGTGCGAGGCACCCGCGATGGTCACCGTGACCTCGGTCAGGCCCAGCGTGCCGTCGTCGAGCGCAGCGATGTCCCTCGTTCTGGACACCCCTCCGACCGCTGTCGACGCGCCTCCGGACGCCGTGGCACTGACCCTGGGCGTGCCCAGAGGCGCTGGAGTCGCGGGTACCACGGCAGCAGGCTGTACCGCGATCAGCGCTCCGGCGGCGAGCACAGCTACCACCGCAGCACCCGCGAGGCCCGCTCGTCGAACCCGACGCCTCCGCCGACCCCTCGCCACCACCACGCCGAGGTCCACCTGGTCGTGCACCGGCTCGGCATACCCGCGCAGGGTGTCGCGCAGCCGCTCGTCGAGATCGTTCATCGTTCCCCTCCCGTCACCGGGGCGAAGTTGGTCCGTAGCGCGGCGATCCCGCGCGAGCAGGACGACTTGACCGAGCCCACGCTGATGCCCAGGCACGCGGCCACCTCGGCCTCGGACAGGTCGTCGAAGTAGCGCAGCACGATCACCCGGCGCTGCTGCGGCGCCAGCGAGTCGAGCATCCGGCGCACCTCGTCCCGGTCGTCCACGCCCGCGACGGCGTCGGTGGCGTCGACCTTCTCGATCGTCTCTGTCGGC
>JAGQUI010000711.1 GCA_020438595.1 Propionibacteriaceae bacterium
ACCAGGTGCCGGAGCTGCTCGACCGGCTGGACGTCGTGGTCGCCAGCGTGCACTCCGAGTTGCGGATGGAGTCCGAGCAGATGACCCACCGCATGGTGGCGGCGATCGCCAACCCGTACACCAACGTGCTCGGCCACTGCACGGGACGCCTGGTCACCGGCGGCCGGGGCACGCGGCCGCAGAGCAGCTTCGACGCCGAGGTGGTGTTCGAGGCCTGTCGCCAGTTCGACGTGGCGGTCGAGATCAACTCCCGTCCCGAGCGTGCCGATCCGCCCGACGACCTGCTCGCCCTGGCGCTGGAGACGGGGTGCGTGTTCGCGATCGACTCCGACGCGCACGCGCCCGGCCAGCTCGAGTTCCCCGCCCACGGCGCCGCCCGCGCCAGCTCAGCCGGCGTCCCACCGGAGCGGATCGTGAACACCTGGCCCACCGCAGAACTGCTGGCCTGGACCCACGCCCGTCGCTGAATGGTGGGCACCGGCTAGCGCCGCCGTCACGGACGCCGGGTAAGGTCAGCGTTGCACAACGATCTTGTGCGGTTTTTCGTCCGAAAGGCACCAACAGTGGCAGCTCGCGACTCCGTCGGCCCGATCCTCAACGGCCTCCCGACCAACCTTCCCGACATCGACTCCGAAGAGACCGCGGAATGGCTCGAGTCACTGGACATGATGATCGACGGCGACGGTCGCAACCGGGCCCGCTACATCATGCTGCGCCTGCTGGAACGCGCCCGAGACCAGCACCTGGGCCTGCCGTCGCTGACCGCCACCGACTACGTCAACACGATCCCTGCCGAGCAGGAGCCGTGGTACCCCGGCGATGTCGACCTTGAGCGCAAGTTCCGCCGGCTGGCCCGCTGGAACGCCGCCATCATGGTGCACCGCGCCCAGCGTCCCGGCGTCGGCGTCGGCGGCCACATCTCGTCCTACGCGTCCTCGGCGACCCTGTACGAGGTGGGCTTCAACCACTTCTTCCGCGGCAAGGACCATCCCGGCGGCGGCGACCAGGTGTTCTTCCAGGGCCACGCCAGCCCCGGCATGTACGCGCGCGCGTTCCTCGAGGGTCGGCTCGACGAGCACGACCTGAACGGCTTCCGGCAGGAGAAGAGCCACATCGTCGACGGACGCATCCGGGCGCTGCCGTCCTACCCGCACCCGCGGCAGATGCCGGACTTCTGGGAGTTCCCGACCGTCTCGATGGGCCTCGGCCCGATCGCGGCCATCTACCAGGCGCAGTTCAACAAGTACCTGCACAACCGCGGCCTCAAGGACACCTCGCAGCAGCGGGTGTGGGCGTTCCTCGGCGACGGCGAGATGGACGAGGTGGAGAGCCGCGGCGCGCTCCAGCTGGCGTCCTACGACGGCCTGGACAACCTCACCTTCGTCGTGAACTGCAACCTGCAGCGGCTGGACG
>JAGQUI010000712.1 GCA_020438595.1 Propionibacteriaceae bacterium
GAACCGTCCCCGCAAACCGGAATGGGGACGGTTCCTGCGAACCGGAATGGAACCGTCCCCGCGAACCGGAATGGGGACGGTTCCTTTCCGATTCGGCACGGGGCTGTGACGAGTGGGTTAACGACGCCCCCGCGCGCGGCGTGTCGGGCTGGACCCGTCCGGTATCGCGCCTAGTCTCGGGGTTGCGGACGGGTGTCCCACCCGCCCGCACGGGAGGCACCACATGCGTCGTCCTGCTCGACAGAGCGTGACCCGCGGGCCCGCCCCCGGGCCTATGCCCTTCGGCTGACCAACCTCGGTTGAGCCGGACGGGTGGCGATCCGGCTCGGACAGGATCGACATGCCCCGCACCGCAACCCGGACCGCCTTCTCCGGAACGCGCGAGTCAGCGCTGGCCCTGAAGACCTACGTCCTCGACACCTCGGTGCTGCTCAGCGACCCGCACGCCCTGCGGAACTTCGCCGAGCACAGCGTGATCGTGCCCGTCGTGGTGATCACCGAACTCGAGGCCAAGCGCCACCACCCCGAACTCGGCTACTTCGCCCGCACCGCGCTGCGCTACCTGGACGACCTGCGCGTGAAGTACGGACGCCTCGACGCGCCCGTCCCGGTGAACGAGGTCGAGGGCACCCTGCAGGTCGAGCTCAACCACACCGACCCCGAGGTGCTGCCGCCCGGCTTCCGGCTCGGCGACAACGACTCCCGCATCCTCGCCGTCGCGCTGAACTATCGCGCCGAGGGCCAGGACGTCGTGCTGGTCAGCAAGGACCTGCCGATGCGGGTCAAGGCGTCCGCGGTCGGGCTGCCCGCCGAGGAGTACCGGCACGAGATCACCCCCGACTCCGGCTGGACCGGCATGGCCGAGGTGGACGTGACCGCTGCCACCGTCGAGGCGCTGTACTCCGACGGCGTCGCCGTGGTGCCCGAGGCGATCGACCTGCCCGTCCACACCGGCGTCGTGCTGCACGGCACGAACTCCTCTGCGCTCGGCCGGGTGCTCGGCGACGGGTCGGTGCGGCTGATCAAGGACCGGGAGGCGTTCGGCATCCACGGCCGCTCCGCCGAGCAGCGCGTCGCGCTCGACCTGCTGCTCGACCCCGAGATCGGCATCGTCTCCCTGGGCGGCCGCGCGGGCACCGGCAAGTCGGCGCTCGCGCTGTGCGCGGGGCTGGAGGCCGTGCTCGAACGCCGGCTGTACTCGAAGGTGCTCGTGTTCCGTCCGCTGTACGCGGTGGGCGGCCAGGAACTCGGCTACCTGCCCGGCACCGAGAACGAGAAGATGTCGCCCTGGGGCCAGGCCGTGTTCGACACGCTCGGTTCCGTGACCAGCAAGAACGTGATCGACGAGGTGGTCGCGCAGGAACTGATCGAGGTGCTCCCGCTCACGCACATCCGCGGCCGT
>JAGQUI010000713.1 GCA_020438595.1 Propionibacteriaceae bacterium
CTGCGGGTGCTCGGCCAACCGCTCCGGAACTGTGCTGAGCCAGGGGAGCGGACCGTTGCGGTCCACCCAGTTCAGCCGGTACGACAGCACGGCCGCCGAGTCGCGTGCACCGTCCAGGCCGCCATCCCGGACAGCGCTGCGCAGCACCTCTCCCGGGTCAGCACCGGACGCGGCCAGCAGCATGAGCTGCGACCTGAGCACCGGCCACGCCGGGGCGTCTGTCACTTCCGGCCCGACCCGCTCGGCGTCGGCCTCGATCTGCGTGGCACGCTCGGGTCCGACCATCTGCTCGGCGGCGAAGCCGAGGGCGTCAACGTAGCGGTCGACGGCTGGCTTCAGCTGGGTCGCGGGATCAGCCTCGATGCGCCGGAGGCCGGTTGCCGACTTGGCGCCGTCGTCGCGCGCGAGCACCGACTCCAGCACCTCGGTCGGGGTGGGCGGCCGGGCCGTCTCCCAGCGCGGCAGGCTGTCCGCGTCGCCGTCTCCGACGGCCTGGACGTAGGCATGGTTCGCCAGCCGTCCGCGGGTCATCATCGTGTACAGCTGCTGACGGCTCTCCGAACCGGTGAGCACACCGTGCATGGTGTCGACCGTCGCGCCCTGCGCACCGTGGATCGTCGTCGCGTAGCCCAGTTCGACGTCGGAGCGCACGTAGTCGGCTGGCAGGCTGATACGAGAGCCGCGGTCATTCGCCACGACCAGGCTCTGGTCGCGGCCGACACCGGTCACCGTCCAGCGGTCACCGTTGCGCACCCAGCCGGTGCGCGAGTACTGCAGGCGTCGCTCGTTGCGCCGCGTCACCACCGTGTCGCCGACCGAAGCCCGGTTCCCGTCGGACAGTGAGACCTCGGCGCCGCGTGCCGCACCGCCGAGCCGGTAGTCCCGCGCCCGCCGGTTCAGCTCGGCCACCAACTCGCGCGTGGGCGCGAGCATCAGGCTGTCCAGCCCGGACGCCCGGTCGACCGCCCACGCGATGAACGCCTGGTCCAGCGTCGAACCGGCATCTCCGACGTGGACGCGTCCCTGGTCGAGATAGAAGCCGAGCGCGTCCGGACGTCCCTCCCGAAGCGCCAGCGAGGCCGCCGCCTCAGCCGGGTCGGAGAACCGCACCACCTCGGTGAGCCGCACCACCTCGGTGAGCCGCACCGCACCGTACTCAGCGGCGATATCCTTCAGCACGCCGCCGGCCTCGACCGCGGCGAGCTGGTGGTCGTCCCCGACCAGCCGGACGCTGCCGCCCCGACCGACCACGAACGACACCGCCGCCTCGAGGGTGAGCGTGTCAGCCATCCCGGCCTCATCGATCACGACCAGTGTCCGCGGCCCGATCTGCTCGGCCCACGCCGGCAGCCGGCGCTTCGCCAGACCGTGGGTGAGGATGTGCAGAGTGTCGGCAT
>JAGQUI010000714.1 GCA_020438595.1 Propionibacteriaceae bacterium
TCCTCCCCCGACTTGCCGGGGGCGGTGGTCTGCGACGGCCGCGCTGTCGGCACCGGGACGGTGCTGGGCGGAACGGACGGCAGCCCGGTCCCGGTCCCGGTACCGGTGGGGTCTGCGGTGGGCACGACGGACCGGGGGGTCTCCGGCGGGCCCACGCGCAGACCCGGAAGCATCATCAGGGGGTTTCCACCCATCGCGGTGGCGACTCCGGCGCCCACGGTCAACAGGCCGAGGGTCGCGGCGATCGCGGTCACGATCGTGCGGCGGGCGCGCCGGCTTCGGGCGGGCCGGGGTCGTGGCGCAGCAGCCACCAGCCTGACCTCGCGGGAGATCGCGGCGAGGTGCTGCTCACGGACGGCGTCGACCGGGGCCGGCGGGTAAGCCGTCCGGAGCGCGCCGAGGAAGCCCGCAACGTCACCCGGGTCCGGGTCGTCGGGCTGCTCACCGGCCAGAAGTCGGGAGAGATCGGGTTCGTTCGTGTTCAAATCGTCCTCCACCCGGGAAACCGCTCGGGGAGCCGCGGATGTTACGGGTCGCCCCGTTCCGATCCGGTTTCGAGAAGTTCTCAGGCGGGCGTAACAATTCGGGCCGTCGCGACGGTTACCCGGATGAAGAGGCCAGTCCCCCCGGGCCTCGCCGACAGATGCTCACTCCGAAAGAGGTAAAGCATGACCCGCACGAAGCTCGGCCGGACCCTGGTGGGCGCAGCGCTCACAGTGGTGCTCAGCGCCTTCACTCTCGCTCCGGCCCACGCCGCCACCCTCCCGGTGATCACCTGGGAAGGGACGATCACCAACGGCGCCACCTACACCTACGGCGAGGTTCCGGCTGAAGCCGAACAGGTCTGTAGCGCGGCCGAGGAACTCGTTCCCGTGACCTGCACCGTGTCCGGCTACGACGTCGCGCTCGGCATGCACGAACTCGTCGCGACCGCGTACTCGGCCGATCTGTCGCTGGTCAACACCGAGACGATCACCTACACCGTGGTCAGCAAGTACAGCTACGGCAAGGGCTTCCTGCCCCCGGCGAAGGCGGGCAAGACCTACAAGGCCGGCCGGACCATCCCGCTGAAGTTCAAGCTGTGGGAGGGTGGCGACAAGGTGAAGTCCTCCGCCGCCGTGACCAGCATCATGGCCCAGCAGTACGTCTGCGGCGACGAGGCGATGAGCCCCGTCGGCGACCCGGTCGCAGTGACCAGCAACGGCAAGGGCACGAAGCTGAAGTTCCGCCACGGCGCGTTCCACCAGAACTGGAAGACCTCCAAGCTGCCCAAGCCCGAGAAGATCAAGGTCAAGGGCAAGAAGGTCCCGGTGCCGGTCTGCTACCTGGTCACCGTCACCATGGACGACACCTCGACGCTGAGCGCCCCGTTCCAGCTGCGGTGAGCTAGCTACA
>JAGQUI010000715.1 GCA_020438595.1 Propionibacteriaceae bacterium
GCCGGAACCGGGACGACCCGTCCTCGCGGATCAGCTCCGCGGGCAACGTCTCGATGCCGTCGTCAGGCGTGAGTCGGACGGCTGCGTCGAGCACCAGTCCGGTGACGTCGTCGACTGCTGCGATCCGTTGGTCGGCAGTGGGAAACCGGTGGCCCTGGAGTTGGCGGACTGCCTCGGCGAAAACGTTGGCGCGGTTGAAGACCGACCGTTTGGTCCCGACGTTCGCCAGGGTCTGTCGAGCGGCCTTGCCGACGCGCGCGTGGTCGAGCCCGAGCTCCGAGCTGTCCGGCTCCGCGCCGTGCGAAGCAATGCTTTGAACCCAATCTCCGCCGTCGCGGCCGACCAGGTGCTCGGCTCGGGTCCGCCACCCCTCGACGAGGTCGTGGAGGCTGTGGCGCTGCTTCTCCGGTCGGGTCGACAGCGTCGCCTGTTGCCGCAAGCGCAGCACCTCGTCGGTGGTTGGCCGGCGTCCGAGGGAGTCGGCGAACTCCTTGACCAGCCGCTCGGTCGCGGCTTCGATCTGGTGCGCCCGTTGGGAGAACTCATCCATCAGCGACTCAGGGACGCCGGCAACCTCCCACGCCGGAGCTGCCGACCGGGCCCGCTGTCGGGGCTCCCAGGTCCAGCCCAGGTCCGCGAACAGCCGATCGGCGAGGATCGCGTTATACAGCTCGGACAGGCCGACGGTCGCCCGGAATAGGGCCTTGCTGTCGAGCGTGCGCCAGCCCCCATCGGAAACGGCTTGGGCGCGGTTGAGGACGACGACGTGGGTGTGCAGTTGGGGGTCGCCGGCGCGCGAGTCCCAGTGATCGAACGCGGCTGCGACCACGCCGCGAATGTCTTGGGAGACAACGCCGCCCGCGCCGGTTCGGGTGGCGAAGACCCGCTTCTCGGCGTACGCAATGACGTCCTCGATCGCGGCACGGTGGGCGGCGTGGATGCGCTCGCGGGTCGGCACTCCGATGGAACCTGACAACCTCCGGCGCAGCTGGTACCGCGTCCGCGCGGCCCTGCCCGAGCCGAGACCACGGTTCCACGACCTGAGGCACACGTGCGTCACCCTCCTGCTGACCGAGGGCGTCCCACCGCACATCGTCCAGGAGATCGCCGGGCACAGTGCCATCGACGTCACCATGACCATCTACGCGCACACGTCGCTGGATGAGAAGCGCAAAGCGCTCCGGCGCCTCGGAGAGCGGCTGTCGTGATGCAGCACGAAGTAGCAAGTTGCTGTCACGGTTGCTGTCAACGGCCCACAAACGCCGAAACCGCCAGTCCGCGCAAGGCGCTGACCAGCGGTTTTGTCGTGGCCAGGGACGGGGTCGAACCGTCGACCTTCCGATTTTCAGTCGGACGCTCGTACCAACTGAGCTACCTGGCCGTGCGCGCG
>JAGQUI010000716.1 GCA_020438595.1 Propionibacteriaceae bacterium
TGGAAACGCAGCGCGCTGCTCGGCGAATACCTGCTGTCGTCCTGCACCGGAACCATCCAGGCACTCACCGACGCTTCTCTCGCGATCGAGCAGTTCGCGCAGCAGGAATACGCCGACAACCAGTGGATCCAGCACCAGTGGGCAGAGGTCGACAAGGCCGGCCGGGGCGGCAACGCCTACATGGAAGCGATCGTGCGCGGATCACACGAACAGCGGCGGGCCCACTTCATGGACATGTATCGGCATGGCGCTCTCGCTTCGCTCGCGACATCACTCGACCGTCTCGCCGCGGTGGTTGCGATCATCGCCGGGATTAAGGTCACCATCCTTCGCGTCGACTGGGGCGAACTCGAAAAGACAGCAGCGACCGCCGCACGAAACGTCACCCAGGACAGCCTCCGCGGCCGCTTCGCAGACCCGGGCACGCCTGGGCGGGAGCGGCAGAATCGGCTCCTCGGGCTGGCGCTCACATGGCCAGTGCTCGGACCGACCGATTGGCTTCCGTGGCTGCTGAAGTCCCGCAACACAGCCACTCACCGCGCAGCGCGGATGAGCTGGAACGTGATGCTCGGAACCGCCGCGCGCCGCCAGGGGTTCACCGAGCTGTTCTGGCGTCAACCGGAATGGTCCGACACCGAAGCGATGCTCCGCACAGACTCCGAGCAGGGCTTCCAGACGCTCCTGCTCCCCCAACGTCCCTACGACATCCTCAACGGGCTTCGGGAATCCACCGCCAACCTCGTGGGCGCGCTCGCCGTCGAGGCGAACACCCTGTGGTGCGACCGCCGGGCCGATCCTGCCCTCATCGTTCAGAACGGCGGTATCTGGCCAGATCTCGACACGGCAGACCCGCTCAACTTCCCGGGGTACGGCGAGCCGGTCAAGGTCGTGGCGAAGGAAGTCAGAGTGAACCCAGAGACGGTTCGGCGCATGAAGGCATCCAGGATCTTGGAGGTCGACCGGCACCGCTGGGTGGAGTAGGGCGCGGCCCCAATGTCTTGGCCCTCAACGGAAGGCAGCCGGCGTCGGCCTGAAACGTCCCCAATCGGGGACTCGTGACACGAGAGGGCCCACCACTAGCGTCGGAGGACATCAGGTCTCACGCTCCAGCAGTTGCGCTCGACCCGATCCAATGAGCAGAACCTCGTGCCAGGGAGATTCACGGAATGGAAGCCAGCTTCAACCCGCCGCCCGGTTGGCCCGCAGCCAAGGATGGCTGGACGCCACAAGCCGGCTGGACACCACCTGGGAACTGGCCCGCTCCGCCAGCCGGCTGGGTCTTCTACCGCGGCCCTTACGGGGAGCCTGTCGGCGACGGTTGAAAACTGGTCGGTTTCGCCGGTGAAAAGTGAACACTCGACACGATCGGAGAGTGATCACGATG
>JAGQUI010000717.1 GCA_020438595.1 Propionibacteriaceae bacterium
AGACCCACCTCGGCCCGCGCACCGACACCAGCCTGATGCTGATCAGCGGCCAGACGTGGCACACCCCCGACGGCCAGACCGGAACCGTCGACCGCTACGGCCCACTCGCCGCCGAAGCCACCCTCCAAGGACTACCCGTCCTGCCCAGCCGCGCCGAACTCGACGCCCGCTTCGCCAGCGCCACCATCACACCCGAACTCCTCGCCCAGGTCGAACCAGCCCTGGCCAGCCTGCCCGCCCACGACGACACCCCCGCCCTCATCAGCCTCGCCGCCGAACTGATCAACCAACACCTGCCCAGCGCCGATCCCGGCCGCACCACCAGCCGGATCGACACCGAGGCCGCGCTCCAGCTCGCCGTCGTCACCCAGAACCCGGCCGTCCGCGACCTCGCCCTGCTGTCCATGACCGGTAACAACGCCGAACAACACCTGCGGCTGTGGCGCGACGTCGTCAACCAGACCCCCAACGTGATCGCCGAAGCACCCCTGTTCCTGGCCGGCATGGCCGCCTGGCTCACCGGCGACGGAGCCAGCGCCGTCGTCGCCCTCGAACGCAGCCAAGCCTCAGCCCGTTCCGACCGCCAAGTGTCCGGGCTCCTCGACGCCCTCATCGACCAGGTCGTGCCACCCTCGGCGTGGCCCGATATGCGCGAGAAGATCCTCCACCACGCCGAACCGAAGGTCCGCGACACCCTCACCCGGGACACCCACCAGCCGCCCCTGTGGGAAACCGTCGACCGGCCCGACGTGCGCCGACCACCCAACCCGACCATCCGCGGACGCAAACCACCCGCCCCCGGCATCGCGATCTGAAACGCCGGCCATGCGCACCAGATTCGACCCCGCCAGCACCGGCTGGCGGATCGGCACCGCCGCAGAGCCCCGCGCCGGACAACTGTGGTGCCCCTGGGACCGCACCGCCGGCGTCATCGGACCCCAAGGCTCCGGCAAGACCCTCGACGTCCTCACCCCCGCGCTCCTCGGCGCACCCGGCGCCGCCCTGGTCACCCTCACCAAGACCGACGACCTGCTCCTCAGCCTCACCGCCCGCCAAGACCACGAGCGTCCCGTCGCCGTCCTCGACCCGTTCGGGCTCGCCGACGGGCTACCCGAACTCATCTGGGATCCCATCCGCGGCTGCACCGACCCGATCACCGCCGAACGCCGCGCCAAAGCGTTCGCCGCCGGCACCATCCACGCCACCACCACCGGAGACTCCGGCGACGCCTCAGCCCGCTTCTATGCCGCCGAAGCCGCCAAAGTGCTGATGGCCTACCTCCACGCCGCCGCCCTGACCGGAGCCACCCTCGACACCGTCCTGCGCTGGGTCGCCAACCCGACCGGCTCACCCGAACCCGCCGAGATC
>JAGQUI010000718.1 GCA_020438595.1 Propionibacteriaceae bacterium
TGGACGCTGATCGCGTTCGCGGACATGGCGCTGATCACGGGGCTGGGGCGCACCCTGTTCGGCGTCCCGTTGCGCGGCGACTTCTGGACGCTCGCGGTCGGCTCGGCGCTGTTCGTGTTCGCTTCGCTGGGCATGGGCCTGGTGATCTCCGCGCTCGCGCCCTCGCTGGACACGGCGAACATCATGGCGATGCTGATCGCCTTCCTGCCGGCGTTCCTGCTCTCGGGGTTCGCGTTCGCGCTGGACCAGATCCCGGTGTTCCTGCAGTGGGTCAGCTACCTGTTCCCGGCCCGCTTCATGGTCACGATCTCCCGCGGGGTGTTCCTGAAGGGCGCCGGCTTCACCGAGCTGTGGCCCGAGCTGCTCGCTCTCACGGTGTATGCGCTCGTGATGCTGGTCATCTCGTCCGTCCTCTACGGCAGGAGGTCGGCGCGATGAGTGCCAAGCGAATCCGGCTGCTGATCTGGAAGGAATTCACCCAGCTGCGCCGCGACCCCCTGCTGATCCGGCTGCTGCTGCTGATGCCCGTGCTGCAGCTGATCCTGTTCGGCTACGTGGTGGCCGTGGACATCCGCAACCTCGCCACGGCGGTGGTCGACCTCGACCAGACGTCCACCTCGCGCAAGCTGGAGGCCGCGTTCTCCGGGTCGGGCTACTTCACGATCACGCAGGCCCCGGCGACCGAGGACGACCTGCGTCCACTGCTCGACGCGGGCACGGTGAAGGTGGCCCTGGTCATCCCCGAGGGCACCCAGGACCGGCTCACCCGCGGCGAGACCGCGCCGATCGGCATCATCGTGGACGGCTCGGACTCCCAGATCTCCGCGGTGGCCGGCGGGTACGCGTCCCAGATCGTGGCCCGGTTCAACACCGACCGGATGGCCGAGCAGGGCCTGAGCGTCGTCGCCCCCGGGATCGACGCGCGGGTACGGGTGATGTTCAACCCGACCCTCGACCCGGTGAACACGATGATCCCGGGCCTGATCGCAGCGATCATGATGATCTCGCTGATGGCGATCATGAGCCAGGCGGTGGTGAAGGAGCGGGAGTCGGGGACGCTGGAGCAGATGTTCGTCACGCCGATCCACGCCACCGAGTACCTGATCGGCAAGCTCACTCCCTATGCGGCGCTCGCGACGGCGCAGATGCTGCTGGTCGCGGCCGGCGGGCTGTTCTGGTTCCGGGTGCCCTTCAACGGGGATTTCTGGGTGGTGCTGGTGGGGCTCGCCCTGTTCATGTTCACGTGCATCGGGCTCGGCCTGCTCGTCTCGCTCGTCTCACGAAGCCGGCACCAGGCGCAGCAGGCGGTGATGTTCATCATGATCCCGACGATGGTGCTGTCCGGGTTCATCTTCCCGATCCAG
>JAGQUI010000071.1 GCA_020438595.1 Propionibacteriaceae bacterium
CCCGCGTCGCGCACGCTGGTCAGGGCGGCGCGCTGCGCATCGGTCAGGCTGGGCACGACCGCATACTCTACCGGCCCTCCTCCGTCGCCGAGGGCCACCCTTCGTGACGAGGGCCCCTGCCCGGACAAGGGCGCTCGACGGGAAGGGTGGCTCTCGCGCTCTGGGGGTGGCGCGGACGGGCAGCGCGCCGCGTCCCCGTACGATGGGACGGTGATCGGCGGCTCCTGGGACAGGCATCGTGCGCTGGCCCTCCTGCTGGCCTGGGTGGCGGCTGTGGCAGGGCTGCTGGCGTGGTCCCCTGCCCCCGCACGGGCCGCCGACCTGCAGGTCACCTTCACCATGACCTCGCTGGACGTCTCCGGGTACAAGCCGAAGGACACCGTCACCCTTTCCGGCACGGTCACGAACACCGGCGGCGTGGAAGCCTACGGCGTGCAGGTGATCCTGTGGCGCTCCCGGGACGCGATCGAGAGCCTCGCCACCCTGCGCCTGGCCAACAGCAACAACATCCTCGGCCAGCGCCTTCCCATCACCGCCGACCACTACGAGGCGGTCACGACCTCGGCCCAGGCGTTCGTGCCGGGCGAGACCAGCCAGGTCACGCTGAGGGCGACGATGGCCGAGCTGGGCTTCGACACCAGGGGCGCGGCGTTCGCGTTCGGTGCCGACGTGATCGCCCGCAGCAGCCCCACCAGCGACGACCGTGCGGTCGGCCAGCTGCGCACGTTCGTGCCGGTCCCGGCGAAGGAGCCGGTGCCGGTCACCCCGATCGTGCTGCTCAGCGCCCCGCCCACGAAGCTGGTCGACGACCTCTTCCGCAACGACTCGCTGCGTGACGAGCTGGCCGGCCGCCTGTCCACGCTGCTGGACGCGGCCGCGCGCCCGGGCATGAGCTGGCTGATCGACCCGGCGCTGCTCGACGAGGTGCAGGACATGGCCGACGGCTACGAGGTCCAGACCCGGGACGGCTCCGAGCCCGGCACCGGCGAGGAGGTCGCCGAGCAGTGGCTGGAGCGGTTCGAGGCCCTCGACCGGGCGGCCGGCGCGCGCACGCTGTTCGCCGACCCGGACGTGAACGGTGCCCGGCTGGCCGGGGACGGCCTCGTGGTCAGCCGCGCCGAGCAGGCCGCGGCGGACGTGAGCGGCCTCGACGACCTGCCGGTGGTGGCGGTCCCCGCCGGGTACGTGCTGACCGATGCCACCGACTCGTTCCTGGCCGACTCCGGCGTCGACGCGGTGCTCGCCCGCAACGCCAACCGGGCCGCAGCCCTGCAGACCGGTTCGGGAGCGCTCGTGCTGGCCGCGTCCGCCGCCGTCCCCGGAGACCCGGAGAGCCCGCAGAACCTGCGCACCCAGCTCGCCCTCGCCACCACGGTCGTCGCCGGCAGCCACGGCGAGGTCCGCCTGCTGACCACCGCCTCCGACCTCGAACAGGACGAGGCCGCGACGACCGGCTGGATGGTCCGCCGGCCCCTGCACCCGCTGCTCGAATCGACCCCCACCACCCGCAGGGCGAGCTACACCACCGTCAAGCCGGACCGGCTCAGCACGGCCCAGTTCGAGGCGCTCGGACGCCTGGAGAGCGACTTCACCGCGTACGCGGAGCTCGCGCCCACCTCCGACCTGCCGGACCAGTCGGACGCTGCCGTGACCCGCGGCGCGGCGTCGGCCTGGGTCACCGACTCCCGCGGCTTCGACGCCCAGCTCGACGGCGTGAACCGGATCGTCGGCATGGCCGAGGTCGGCAAGTCGGTGTCGCTGAACGCGAGCGCCCGCTTCGTGATGTCCTCGCGCACCAACGAGTTCCCGGTCACCGTGACCAACGACCTCACCGAGCCGATCCAGGTGAAGGTCGTGGTCACGTCCAACAACCCGCAGCGGCTCACCGTGCCGCCGTCAGAGGTGGTCACCGTGCAGCCCAACCAGAGCGTCACGGTGAACATCCGGCCGCAGGCCACGTCCAACGGCGTGGTCACCGCCCAGGCGTACGCCGCAACCGAGAGCGGGCGCCGGGTGACCCCCGACACACCGATCACCATCGAGGTCACCGACCTCGGCGTCGTGGCCTGGATCATCGTCGGTGTCTCCGGCCTGGTCCTGGTCGGCGCGACCGCCTGGCGGATCCGCCAGGTCCGGCGCCGGCTGGCCGCCGGTGAACCAGCGAAGGGCGGCGAATCATGACCGACACCCAGGCCGGCGGCCGCCGGCTGATCAACGCCACCGCAGTGATGGCCTCGGGCACGATGGTCTCCCGCATCCTCGGCCTGGTCCGGGCGATGCTGATCGCGTTCGTGCTCGGCAACGGCACCCGGCAGGTGGAGGCGTTCAACTACGCCAACACCGTGCCCACCACGCTGTACCTGCTGCTCGCCGGCGGCACCCTGAACAACGTCCTGGTGCCGCAGATCGTGCGGGCGGTGACCCACGACGAGGACGGCGGCAAGGCCTTCGTGGACCGGATCATCACCGGTTTCGTGCTGGCGCTCGGCGCGCTCACCATCGTGGTCACGGTTTCGACACCCCTGGTGATGAGCATGTTCGCCCGGGCCTGGACCGCTCCGGACATGGCCGAGTGGTGGGCCTCGCTGCTGCTGATGAGCTATATCTGCATGCCGCAGCTGTTCTTCTACGGGGTGTTCTTCCTGATCGGGCAGGTGCTCAACGCCCGGGACAAGTTCGGCCCGATGATGTGGGCGCCGATCGCGAACAACGTGGTCTCGATCGGGGTGTTCGCCCTCTACCTGGTGATCTGGGGCAACCAGACCGCCCTCACCGGCGAGCCGTTCACGGCCGGCCAGGCGTGGCTGCTGGCAGGCGGTTCCACGCTGGGCATCATCGTCCAGACCGTCGTGCTGGTGCCGTTCCTGAAGCGGGCCGGGTTCAGCTACCGGCCGCGGTTCGACCTGAAGGGGACGGGGCTGGGCCGCACCTTCCACGTGGCCAAGTGGATGGTCGGCTACGTCGCGCTGACCACCCTCGTCCAGATGCTCGTCGCGAACCTGGCCTCCGGCGCGACGGCCTCCGGCGCGACGGACGCCAACGGCGCCGGCTGGACGGTGTACCAGAACGCCTACCTGATCTGGATCCTGCCGCACTCGCTGCTCACGGTCTCGCTGGCCACCGCGATGCTGCCCAGCGCGTCCCGCTACGCCGTGGCCGGCGACCGCTCGGGCGTGGCCGCGGAGACCAACCACGCGCTGCGCCTGGCCACGACGTTCCTGCTCCCGGCCGGCGTCGCCCTGTTCGTACTGGCCGACCCGATCACCCGGCTCGCGTTCGGCAACGGCACCGGCGCCGAGGACTACATCTACATCGCCTGGGCCCTGATGGCCTTCGCGATCGGCCTGGTGCCGTTCACCATCCAGTACCTGTACCTGCGGGCGTTCTTCGCGATGGACAACACCCGCACGCCGTTCCTGCTGCAGATCTGGATCAGCGGCGCGAACGCGGTGGCCGCGCTCGCCCTCGCACTGCCGTGGAACGACCCGACGACGGTCGCCGCCCGGCTCGCGCTCGCGTACAGCCTTTCGTACTTCGTCGGCGTGTTCATCACGCACTTCGTGCTGCGCAGGCGCCTGCCGGAGCTGCCGGGGCTCGCCACGGTCAGGCACCTCGTCCGGCTGTTCGTGGCCACCCTGCCCGCAGCGGCCCTGGCCTTCGGCATCACGTGGTGGACCGAGCAGTTCCCGAGCCTGCTGATCCGCGCCGCGGGGCTGGCCGTGGCGGGGGTCGCGGCGGTGCTGCTGTTCTTCTTCACCGCGAAGCGGCTGAAGATCGCAGAGACCACGGCCCTGCTGCAGCAGCTGCGCCGGCAGAAGGGGGACGACGGCCAGACCGACGCCGTCGAGGCGATCGTCGAGGTCGAGGACGGAGCGACGGCCGACGACCTCGCCGCGCCGGCCGAGCAGGCGCCGGATCCGGACGGGATGGGCGTGTTCGTCCCCGTCGCACCCGCGGCGCCGCCCGCGTCCGCGCTGCTCAGCCTGCCGGTGCCGCCGATCGCGGGGACGCCGGAGGCGGAGGCGTCCGCCGGTGGCCGGGTGCTCGGCGAGCGGTACCGGCTGGCCCGGCAACTGGCCGTGCACGACCGGGCGCAGACCTGGCGGGCCGACGACCTCGTGCTGGGCCGCGCCGTGCTGGTGCACCTGCTGGACGGGGATGACCCGGCCACCGCCGGGGTGCTGGAGTCCTCCCGCGAGGCCGCCCTGGCCACCGACTCGCGGTTCCTGCGGGTGCTGGACGTGGTCGACGCCGAGCCCGGGGCGGGCCCGTACCTCGTCTACGAGTACACGTCCGGCCAGACCCTGGAGAAGGTGCTGCGGAGCGGTCCGCTCACCGGGGTCGAGGCCGCCTGGATCGTCCGTGAGGTCGCCGACGGCCTGATCGGGCTGCACGGCCAGGGGCACTACCACCGCCACCTCAGCCCGGCCACCCTGCTGATCACCACCACCGGGAACGTGAAGGTGCTGGGCAGTGCGCTCACCAGCTCCACCGAGACCCCCTCGCACCTGTCCGGCGAGGCCGCCGACGTGCGGGCGCTCGGGCAACTGCTGTACGCGTGCCTGGTCGCCCGCTGGCCCGGCGGCGACCAGTACGGCCTCGAGGCCGCCCCGGTCGTCCAGGGCGGCTGGGTGCTGCCCAGCCAGGTGCGTGGCGGGGTGGCGCCGGCGGTCGACCAGGTGGTGGACCGGCTGCTGTCGGCCGTCCCGCGCGGGCACGCGTCCCGGCTGGCCACCGCGCAGGACGTGACCACGCAGCTCTCCCTGGTGCTGGGGCCGATGGGCGCCGCGCACGACCTGCGCGCGCGGCTGCACCCCGACGTCGACCCGGACGACGAGAACGCCCCGCCCGCGCCGGTCTCGCAGGTCGTTCCCCCGCTGCCGACGCCCGCGTCCGCGAGCCGGTTCGCCGTCTGGGACACCGCCCCGGAGGACGAACCCCTCCCGGGGGCGACCCCGCCGGCGGTGCCGGAGGCGGAGGCTGTGCCGGAACCGGACGCCCCGCCGGTGGAGCCGTCCCCGGTCGAGGAACCCGTCGAGGAACCGGCCGCACCCGTGCAGGACGTGCCGCCGGAGCCGGAGGCCCCCGAAGCGGACGCCTACCCCGGCGAGTACCACTACACGAACGCGGAGCTGTACGGGGAGCCCGACGAGCCCGGCGACGAGACCCAGCCGTTCGTCGACGAGGCGCTCTCCCGCAGCGACTCGTTCACGCCGGTGCCGCCGCCGGCCGGTGTCCGGCCCGCGTCCGAGGACGAGGAGCCGAAGCGGTCCCGCGCGCTGACGGTGCTGCTGGGCGTGCTGGCGCTCGTGGTCGTGGTCGGCATCGTCGCCGTCGTGGCCCTGAACGTCAGGGAGCCGGCCACGCCGGCCGCCCCGCCGGTGGCGGCGGTGGCGGTCGCGGAGGTGAGCACTTTCGACCCCAAGGCCGACGGCGGCGACGCGTCCGAGAACGACAAGCGCGCCCGGCGTGCGATCGACGGCGACCCGGAGACGGCGTGGCGGACGGAGAAGTACGGCACGGCGACGTTCAACGGGCGCAAGCCAGGGGTCGGGCTGGTGCTCGACCTCGGCGAGACCCGCAGCGTGGTCGACGTCGCGGTGACGCTCGAGCACGCGGGGGGCGCCGTCGAGCTGAGGGTGCCGGCCAAGCCGGCCGACTCGGCACCGATGAAGTCGGTCGACCAGTGGCAGATGGTGGCGTCGGCGAAGGACCTTCCGCAGGCGCTCACGCTGGCTCCGGCCGAGCCGGTGGAGACCCGCTTCCTGCTGGTCTACTTCACCGAACTGCCTCCGATCGACAAGGACGCCTACCGGGGCGGCTTCGCGGAGATCGCGGTGGACGCGAGCCCGTAGCGCCTGCGCAGGGCGAGTGCCGGGGTGACCCAATCCGGCACACTCCCAGCGAGCCCCCTGAAGATCCCCTAAACTCTGCCGGAGTAGTTTCCAGCGCTTCGGGGGGGAGCCTTGACGAAACTGCACGGGGGGGCACTTGTCTGCGGGCTGACGCTCGCCGTGCTCAGTGTTGTGCAGACGGTTCCGGCCTATGCCGAGACCGCTGTTCAGCCTGCCCCCGCGTCCGCTCCCGCGGAGGCCACCCCGTCCCCGGCCGCGCCCGCGCCCGCGCCCGCGAGCACCGAACCGTCCGCGAAGGCCTCGCCGACGCCCTCCGCCTCCACCCGGGCCACGACCTCCCCGAAGCCACGCCCGAGCGCGACCCCGAAGCCCAGCACCCCGACGCCCAGCGCCACCCCGACGCCCGCCGCGACCTCGACGCCCACCACGGCCGAGCCGTCCGCCGAGCCCACTGCGGAGGCGGCCGAGCCGTCCGCCGAACCCACCCCGGAGCCGGACGCCACCCCGACCGGCCTGGCCGCCACGCCCGACGGCCCGGCTTCCACCTACATCGTGGGGTTCCGGAAGGACGCCGACCAGGCGGCCGGCCCGCTGGGCGAACGCAGGTCCCGCGCGGTCGACGGCCTCGACGCCGTGGTCGCCGAACTCACCCGCGCGGAGGCGGACGCGCTGGCCGACGACCCGACCGTCGCCTACGTGCAGAAGGACACCCGGGTCCGGGTCGCGGACACCCAGGCCGACCCGGCGTGGGGGCTGGACCGGATCGACCAGTCCGCGCTGCCCCTCGACCACAGCTACACCGCGAACGAGACGGGGGCCGGCGTCACGGTGTACGTGGTGGACACCGGCATAGCTGCGGGCAACGCCGAGTTCGGCGGACGGGTCGCGAACGGGGTCTCGTTCGTGCCGGACGGGCTGGGCACGGCCGACTGCCACGGGCACGGCACCCACGTCGCCGGCATCGTCGGCGGCAGCGTCCACGGGGTGGCCAAGCAGGCGACGCTCGTGCCGGTGCGCGTCCTCGGCTGCGACGGCAGGGGCGAGTCCAGCTGGACGGTGTACGGGCTGGACTGGATCATCGACCAGCACCACCGCGGCGTCCCCGCGGTCGTGAACCTGAGCCTGACCGGCCCGTTCAACAAGGCCGAGAACGACGCGGTGAAGCGTCTCACCGCCGAGGGCGTCACAGTGGTCGTCGCCGCGGGCAACGACGGCGAGGACGCCTGCAACTACTCGCCCAGCTCGGCGAGGAGCGCCCTCACGGTGGCGGCCTCCGCCAACACCGACATGCGCTGGGTCGGTTCGAATTACGGCTCGTGCGTGGACCTCTACGCGCCCGGCGTCGCGATCGAGTCGGCCTCGGCCTTCGGCTCGACGCCGGTGACCATGACCGGCACCTCGATGGCGACCCCGCACGTGGCCGGTGTGGCCGCGATGGTGCTGTCGGCCCACCGGTCGTGGGGGGCGTCGACGGTGTCCTCCCGGATCCTCGACCTCAGCCTCCCGGACCGGATCAGCGGCAACCCGTCCGGCACGCCCAACCGGCTGCTGAACATCGCACCGGTCGTGACGACGGTGAGCCCCGGGATCGGCAGCCTCGCCGGCGGCCAGCGGATCACGGTCAACGGCGCGGGCTTCCGCGGCGTCGAACGGGTGCTGGTCGACGGCGTGCCGGCGACGAAGGTGGACGTCGTCTCCGCGTCCACGATCCGCGTCACCACCCCGGCGAGGGAGGAGACCGGCGCGGTGCCGCTGCGCGTGGTCACGGAGCTGTCGGACTCCAACGCCGACGTCGACTTCGCCTACCGTCCCGCGCCGTCGGTCGACGCGCTCTCTGTGACCGCGGGACCGACCCGCGGCGGCACCCTTGTGACGATTACGGGCAGCAACCTCGGCGCCGCCACCGCGGTGAAGTTCGGCAGCCGCAAGGGGCGCTCGCTCACCGTCGTCTCGAGCACCGAGCTCCAGGTGGTCGCCCCCTCGCACTCGAAGGGCACCGTGTACGTCCGGGTGACGTCACCGGCGGGCACGGCGGCGAAGGTGCCGGCCGCCCGGTTCGCCTACGGCTACGTGCCGTCGGTGAAGAAGATCTCGTCCCGGCATGGCCTGACCATCGGCGGCGCGCGCCTGAAGGTCACCGGCAAGCACCTTTCCGGCGTGACCTCGGTCGACTTCGGCGGGGACGCCGGCACCAACCTCCGGGTCGCCTCCTCGAAGCGGCTCTACGTGACCGTCCCCGCGCACGCGGAGGGACGGGTCGACGTCCGGCTGGTGAACTGCTACGGCACCTCGTCGGTGCGGTCGAAGGCCCGGTACACCTTCGGGGTGGCGCCGGCACCGGTGGTCACGAAGGCCTCCCCGGCGTCCGGGTGGGGCGTGGGCGGGGCCCGCGTCACGATCACGGGCAAGAACTTCTACGGCATCACCGCGGTGACCTTCGGCGACCGGGAGGCCGAGGTCGTCTCGGCGAGCTCCACCCGGCTCGTCGTGACCGTACCGCCGAACGCCGCCGGACCGGTGAGCATCCGGGTCGAGGGCGCGTACGGGTCGTCGGTCGAGCCGGGTCCGGCCTTCACCTACATGGAGACCCCGGCACCGGTCGTGAACGCTGTCTCGCCGGCCGGTGGCAGCGTCCTCGGCGGTACCCGGGTCACCATCACCGGCTCGAACTTCTTCGTGGTCAGCGAGGTCGACTTCGGCGCGCTGGCCGGCCTGGACCTGACCGTGCTGTCCACCACGAAGATCCAGGTGACCGCGCCGGCGCAGGCGGCCGGCGACGTGGACGTGGTGGTGGTCGCCACGCCAAAAACCTGGTCTCCGCCCTCTCCAGCCAGGCCCGCTTCACCTACGCCTGATCCACCCCGGACCGAGTCGGGGACGGTCCTCACTCGGTCCACCTTTTCCACAGGACCGAGTCGGGGACGGTTCCTCTCCCGGTCCACCCGGTCAGGGGACGCGGGTGACGAACGCGCCGGCCCGAATCGCCCGGGGAATCTCGGCGACCTCGTCGACCCGGCGCAGCAGCCGGTCGAGCGCCACCTCGTCCAGTTCTGCGTCCAGCTGCACCCGGTACTCGACACCCGTGGACGACCAGTTCTCGTCGAAGCCGCCCTGGGCCGTGACCCGCACGCCGGCGAGCTCGAGGCCGAGGCCGGCGGCCTCACGGTAGAGGTCGTTGAGCACGCAGCCGGCGACGGCCGTGTGCAGCAGGTGCGCGCCGGTGAAGGCGGCGCTCACTTCCACGCCGTCCCCGGTCCAGCGATGCGGGAAGCGCACGGTGCCGGCGTCCGCTCCGGTGCGGAGGGTGCCCGCCGCGCACACCACCGAGTAGGTCTCCATGCGCGCAGCCTGCCCGAACCCGACGCCCGCCCGACACGCGAACTGTTGCTGAGCCCGCGGGGCGGACCGAGTGGGGACGGTTCCGAACTCGGTCCACCATTTCAGAGGGCGAGCCAGATCACGACCAGCCCGATCAGGAGCACCCCCGACGCGCCCAGAGCCAGTGCCACTCGTCTGGTCTGGAGCAGGTACTGCGCGGCGGCCTCGGGGTCGGTCTGTTCGAGCGCGTGTGCTCTGCGCCGGACCAGCCAGGAGCCGATTCCTACGACGAGGACGGTGACCAGGCTCGCCACGACCGACGGCCAGAACACCGTCCCGTCCGCGGCCTGTCGGATGACGACCCACACCCAGGCAATCGCCGCAGCCACGACGAGGACGGCCAGTACCAGAGTGCCCGACCGGGTCGGGCCTGACCGCTGATCACTCATCATGGGGACTCCTCCCGCCTCGAGACACGGCCAGGTTCGAACCCGAATCAGGTCCAAAGGGACCACAGGGATCGTCGCATGCCAACGTACGGTACGTCAATCATTGGTGGACGCAGCTTCTCCTCCCTCGCTGCGCCGCGGGGGTGGACCGAGTTGGGAACCGTCCCCAACTTGGTCCGGGGACGGTCTCCGAGCGGTCACCACAGACGGCGACGCCGCCGGAACCTGTGGGTTCCGGCGGCGTCGTTGCTTGTCAGCGAGGCGTCAC
>JAGQUI010000719.1 GCA_020438595.1 Propionibacteriaceae bacterium
CGACCCGAGCCAGGTCGACAAGGTCATTGCCGTCTCGGACGCCGAGTCCTTCCACATGACCCGACGACTGGCCCGCGAGGAGGGGCTGCTGGTGGGCGGATCGTGCGGGATGGCCGTCGTGGCGGCACTGGAGGTGGCGCGCGACCTTCCCGAGGATGCCGTTGTCGTCGTTCTCCTGCCCGACTCAGGTCGTGGCTACCTGTCCAAGATCTTCAACGACGACTGGATGCGCTCCTACGGCTTTTCCAGGGCCACCGAAGGCACCACCGTCGGGGATGTCCTGCGGGGCAAGTCCGGTGACATCCCGGCGTTGGTCCACACGCATCCGCAGGAGACGCTCAAGGAAGCGATCGACATCCTGCGCCACTACGACGTCTCGCAGATGCCCGTGGTCAAGGCCGAGCCGCCGGTGACCTCGGGTGAGGTGGCCGGGTCGGTCTCCGAGCGCGACCTGCTCGAGCTGCTCTTCACCGGGAAAGCTCTGTTGTCCGATGCCGTCGACAAGCACATGGCAGCCGGGTTGCCGCTCGTCGGTGCGGGGGAACCGGTCGCCGAGGCCCGCCACGCTCTCGAGGCCTCCGATGCCGTGCTCGTCGTCGAGGACGGCAAGCCCGTGGGCGTGCTCACCCGGGCCGATCTGCTCGGGTTCCTCGCGGACTGAGCCTTCGGACGCGGACGGCGGGCAGGGGCGTCATGGAGCGGTGGGAATCGTCGGTCGAGAAGGCGATCCGGGAGGCGCAGGAGCGGGGCGAGTTCGACAATCTCCCCGGCGCCGGGAAACCGTTGCCGCCCATCAACCCCAACGACCCGGACTGGTTCGTCAAGCAGTTGGCCACGCGTGAACAGCTCGACTTCACCGGTGCCCTGCCGCCCGCGATCGCCCTGCGCAAGGAGGCTGCGGGGTTCCCAGAATCGCTTCGAGAGTTGCGAACCGAGGAGTCGGTCCGTCAGGTCCTGATCGACTTCAACCGACGCGTGCGTGAGGACCGCCTTCGGCCCGGGGAGGGGCAGCTGCCACGGATCCTCGCGCCCACGGTCGACGTCGATGCCCTTGTCGAGCAGTGGCGGGTGCTCCGGGTCGCCGCACGACGCGAGGCGACTGCTGACGTCCGGCAGGATGACGGCATCCCAACCACCGTGCCGGACGCAAGCGGGTGGTTCAGGCGCTGGGTGGGGCGACGTCGACCTGGGCGGGGAGGTTGGCCACGCCGACCGGGCACGTGAGCCCATTGGGGCCGTGGTTGCAATAGCCGTTGGGGTTCTTGTGGAGGTACTGCTGGTGGTAGTCCTCGGCGAAGTAGAACGACGGCGCGGCGACGATCTCGGTGGTGATGGGGCCGTAGCCGGCAGCGACCAGCTTG
>JAGQUI010000720.1 GCA_020438595.1 Propionibacteriaceae bacterium
GTGGCCCCGGCGTTCCCGGGGCGGCGTCGATGCCCCTGGGCACGCAGGTAGCTTCGAAGGGGTGAAGGGGCGTGCGCGTGCCGTGGTGGTCGCGGCCGCCGCCGGCGTGGTCTGTGCCGCGGTGGTCGCCGCTGTCGTGCTCGTTGATCGTCCCATGCCCCCGCAGCCGGTCGACTCCCGCGAACTCCGGGCCGCGATCACACCGGACGGTGTCGCAGCGCATCTCGCCGCCCTGCAGCGGATCGCCGACGCCCACGGCGGCAACCGCGCCGCCGGGACGCCCGGCTACGAGGCGTCGCTCGACTATGTGGAAGCACGGTTGGTGGACGCCGGGTACCGGCCGCAACGCCAGCGGTTCAGCTACGAACGCCCCGACTTCACCGGTGCGAGCCTCCAGCGCACCCTGCCGTCCCGCACCGACTACACGGTGCTGCGGGACTTCCGCCCGCTGGCCTTCTCCGGGGCCGGTTCGGTCACCGCGCCGGTGACGGCCGTCGACCTGAACCTGGACGGGAGCCGTGCGACCACGAGCGGGTGCGAGGCCGCCGACTTCGGCGAGTTCCCCCGGGGCCACATCGCCCTCGTGCAGCGAGGCACCTGCCCGTTCCGGGAGAAGGTCGACCACGCGACCGCCGCCGGGGCCGGCGCGGTGCTGATCCTCAACCAGGGCAACGACGCGAGCCGGCTCGGTCTGTTCGCCGGGACGCTCGGCCGCACGTCGAGGATCCCGGTCGTGGCCACGACCTTCGACCTCGGCGCGGAGTGGGCCGCCGCACCAGGCACCACGCTCAGGCTGGACGTCGAGGCGACGGTGACAAGGATCACCACGGAGAACCTCATCGCCGACACGGCGGACGGCGCGACCGATCGCACGGTCGTGGTCGGCGCACACCTCGACGGCGTTCCGGAGGGCCCTGGGATCAACGACAACGGCTCGGGTGTGGCTGCCGTGCTGGAGACGGCCGTACGGTTCGCCGAGCTCGGCATCGAGCCGCGCAACCGGGTCCGTTTCGCCTTCTGGGGCGGCGAGGAGGACGGCCTGTACGGTTCGAGGCACTATGTCAGCGAACTCGACGATCCCGGGCGACGCGGGACGGCCGTCTACTTGAACCTCGACATGGTCGGCTCGCCGAGGCCGGTGGCCTCCGTCTACGGCGGCGGCGATCCGGGCTCCGGGTGGCCCGCCGGATCGGGGGCGGTGCAGACCGTCCTCACGGACTTTCTGACCGCTCAGGGCGTGACTCCCGCAACGGTCACGTTCCGCGAGAGCGACCACGCGTCGTTCCTCGACGCGGGGATCCCCGTCGGCGGTCTGTTCACCGGCGCGGACGGTGGCGCAGACCCGTGTTACCACAAGGC
>JAGQUI010000721.1 GCA_020438595.1 Propionibacteriaceae bacterium
CCGCCTTGTCCCGGTCGAGGCCGAGCAGGTACCAGGCGCCACGGCGATAGGTCATCGCCCACGGCTCCACCCGCCGCGGCTCGCCCTTGTAGCCGAACCGGACCGGCGTGCGGTCGATCGTCGCCTCCCAGATGCTCGCGAACGCCGGCTCCCTGGCCCCGATGGACGGCGCCAGCGCGGCCAGCCGGGCCGGGTCGGGGTCGACGCCGGACGCCCGCAGCTTCGCCAGCGCGGTGACCGCCTGCTCGGCCTGCGTCGCCGACTCCCACACGGTCGCGGCCAGGCCGAGCGCCGCGGTCTCGGCGGGGGTGAACTCGATCGCGGGCAGTTCGAAGTCCTTGCGCCGGATCCGGTAGCCGACCTCGTCGGGGAACAGCGGGTTGTTGCTGCCGGTCTCCACCGGCACGCCCATCGCCCGCAACTCGTCCTTGTCCCGCTCGAAGGTGCGCTCGAACGCCGCGTCGGTCAGGTCGTGGTAGCCCTCGACGACCTGGCGGATCTGGCTCTTCTCGATGAACCGGCGGGCCATCAGCAGGCAGATCGCCAGGTTCATGATCCGTTCGGACTTGCGCGGCGACACGCCGGTGACGTTACCCGATCTGCTTGACTGAAACGCGCACATTCACGGCTCGGCGAAGGAGGGACCCGTGGCCGGACGGTTCGCCCCCAGCCCCACCTCCGACCTGCACCTGGGCAACCTCCGGACGGCGCTCGTGGCGTGGCTACTGGCCCGCACCACCGGGCGCGCGTTCCGGCTACGGGTGGAGGACCTGGACACCCAGCGCGTGGCCGCGGCCCCAGAGGTCGCCCGGCGCCAGCTGGCCGACCTGGCCGCGATCGGGCTGGACTTCGACGGCCCCGTGGTCTGGCAGGGCGAGCGCCTCGACGCCTACGCCGACGCGGTGGCGCAACTGGAGACGTACCCCTGCTACTGCACCCGGCGCGAGATCGCCGAGGCGGCGTCCGCTCCGCACGGGGACGGCTACCGGCCCTACCCCGGCACCTGCCTGCGGCTGTCCGCGGACCGTCGCGCCGACCTGGCGGCCACCCGGCGGCCGGCACTTCGGGTGCGCGCGGACCGGGCGTCGAGCACGGTGAAGGACCTGTGGGCCGGTGCGGTGTCCGGGGTGGTCGACGACTTCGTGGTGGTGCGCAACGACGGTGTGCCCGCCTACAACCTCGCGGTCATCGTGGACGACCTCGCGATGGGGGTCGACCAGGTCTGCCGGGGCGACGACCTGCTCTCGTCGTCCCCGCGCCAGGCTTGGCTCGCCCGTCAGCTGGGCGGCACCGCCCCGACGTACGCCCACGTGCCGCTCGCGGTGAACGCACAGCGGCAACGCCTGGCCAAGCGGGAC
>JAGQUI010000722.1 GCA_020438595.1 Propionibacteriaceae bacterium
ATCCTCGGGCCGCTGGCGCGCCCCTCCTCAAGTCTCCTCGCCCTCGAGCCGCTCCGCGTCTCGAAGCCTCGTCGTCTGATCCTCGGGCCGCTGGCGCGCCCCTCCTCAAGACTCCTCGCCCTCGAGCCGCTCCGCGTCTCGAAGCCTCGTCGTCTGATCCTCGGGCCGCTGGCGCGCCCCTCCTCAAGACTCCTCGCCCTCGAGCCGCTCCGCGTCTCGAAGCCTCGTCGTCTAGGTTGGTGGTGTGGACGAGTGGAACGGACAGGGCTTCCTCACGGCCCTCGAAGAGCACCCCGAGCTGGAACTGCATGCTCTCCTGGTGCTGCGGAGTGGCGCCCCGGTGCTCGAGCAGTACGCCGAGCCGTATCGGCGCAGCGACCGACCGCTGGTGTACTCGGCGAGCAAGACCTTCGCCGCGACCGCGGTGGGACTGGCCGTCGGCGAGGGCCGGTTCGGGCTGGACGACTGCATCGTCGACCTGCTCGCCGATCGGTCGGCCGAGCCCGCCGGGACCGCGGTTCCGACCGGCTCGACCAGCCGGGAGGTGGACGACCGGGTCGCCGAGATCACCGTCCACCACCTGCTGTCGATGTCGACCGGACACACCGAGGACACGATCGAGACGATGACGGCGCGCCCGCCCGAGCAGTGGGTGGAGGCGTTCCTGGCCATCCGGCCGCAACAGCCGGTGGGTTCGTGCCACGTGTACAACAACGGTGCGTCGTTCCTGCTCGGCGAGCTGGTGCGCCGGCACACCGGGAAGGACCTGCTCGACTACCTGCGTCCGCGGGTGCTCGAGCCGCTGGGCATAGAGGCCACCTGGGACACCGACGCGGCCGGGCGCTGCCTGGGCTGGACCGGGCTGCACGTCGACGCGCGCGGGCTGGCCGCGATGGGCGAGCTGCTGCGCTGCGACGGGGTGTGGCGGGGACGCCGGCTGCTGCCCGAGGGCTGGGTCGCCCGGGCGACGTCGAAGCAGATCCCCACCGTCGACGACAGCCCGGAGTGGAACCTCGGCTACGGCTACCAGGTCTGGATGGGCCGCGAGGGGTACCGGCTGGACGGCGCCTACGGCCAGTTCGCCTTCGTCCTGCCCGAGCGCGAACTGGTGGTGGCCGTCCAGTCCGCCCAGTCCTGCACCCAGGTGCTGATCGACCTGCTCTGGGGCCACCTTCCTTCCGCACGGTCGGTCGAGCCCGCCCAGGCCCCGGCTCCGACCCTTCGGCCGGCGCACCGGAGGCCGGGCTCGACCATCCGGATGGCCACCGTCCCGATTCTGTCCGACTCCGGCCGCGGCACCACCTGGACGCACACCGGCCCCGTGCCGCTGGACGCCACGATGGTCGACGAGGGCGAG
>JAGQUI010000723.1 GCA_020438595.1 Propionibacteriaceae bacterium
GTCCCTGAGGAGGTCGCTCTGCGACCGTCACCTCCTCACGGTCCCTGAGGAGGTCGCTCTGCGACCGTCACGAAGGGCCCCCCACCGGCCCTTCGTGACGGCCCGCTCGTACCTCGCGGGCCTCCTCAGGGAGCGTTGGGCCTTCCGTACCGGTCCCTGAGGAGCGAGCGCCAGAGAGCGTCACGAAGGGCCCCCCCGTGCTCAGATGAACAGCGTGGTGCGGGAGTCGGCCGCCTCGTCCAGGAACGTGGCGACACCGCCGAACTCGACGCCCTCGACCAGGTCGGACTCGGCGATGCCGAGCAGGTCCATGGTCATCGTGCAGGCGATCAGGCGGGCCCCGCCGGCGCGGGCGGTCTCGATCATCTCCGGCAGCGACGCCACCCCGTTGGACTCCATCACCTTGTTGATCATCGCCGTGCCCGCGCCGAACATGTTCATCTTCGACAGGGTCAGCGCGTCCGCACCCGAGGGCATCATCGTGGCGAACATCTTGTCCATCACCGACTTGTCGCGGGACGGGGCGTTCTTGTCCCGCAGCGAGTTCAGGCCCCAGAAGGTGAAGAACATCGACACGTCCTCGCCCATGGCCAGGGCGCCGTTGGCAATGATGAACGCCGCGATCAGCTTGTCGAGGTCGCCGGAGAACACCACGAAGGAGGTCTTGGCCTTCCCCGCCGGCAGCGCCGCGACGGCCTCGCCGGACAGCTGCCCCGCCCTGCCCTTGCGGAACAGCGCGGTGTAGCCGGGTCCGCTCGGGGTGAGCTCGACCAGCTGGTGGCCGTTCCGCTTCGCCCACGCCGGGGCGTCCTTGCCGAAGCCGGGGTCGGACACGTTGACCATGATCTCGTCGCCGGCGTCCAGCGTGCCCATCTTCTCGCTGAGCTTGAGGATCGGGCCGGGGCAGGCCAGGCCGGCGCAGTCCAGGTCGACCCGGACGCCGGTGGCCGGCCGCTCGGGAGCCTTCAGCGACTCCCGCTCGGCGTAGGGCTCCATCGGTGGCGGCGAGCCGTGGTCGGCGTCCTCGAGGTCGTGCCAGAACCGGAACGTGGTCGAGCCGCCGGACAGCGTCGCGACGTCCTCGAAACCCCGCTGGACGAGCGCCCGCTGCGCCAGGTAGCTGCGGAAGCCGACCGCGCAGTACACCCGCAGCGGCGTCGCCGTGTCCCAGTCGGCGCAGGCCTTGCGCAGGGTGCCCAGCGGCACGTTCTGCGCGCCGGGGATGTGCCAGATGCCGTACTCCTCGGGCGTGCGGACGTCGATGATCCGCGCGCCCTCGGTGTTGGCCGGGTAGTCCTCGGCGTACCACAGCTTCAGGTCGCCCCGGATGGTGTTGGCGCCCACGAAGCCGA
>JAGQUI010000724.1 GCA_020438595.1 Propionibacteriaceae bacterium
CCAAACCGAGTCTCACAGTGGGTCTTGCCAGTGCCGGGCGGGCCGAGGAAGACGACGTTGTCCTTGGCGGCGACGAAGTCCAGAGTGCCCAGGTGGGCGATGCTCTCGCGTTTAAGGCCGCGGGCGTGGTCGAAGTCCTCCAAGGACTTGCGGGCGGGAAACCGGGCGGCGCGGATGCGACCTTCGCCGCCGTGGGACTCGCGGTCGGTGACCTCGCGTTGCAGGCACGCAGCCAGGAGCTCTTCGTGGGTCCAGGACGCCTCACGGGCGCGCTGGGCCCTGCGCGGGATCTCCTCGCGCAGCGAGGGGGCTTTCAGGGCGCGGGTCAGGAACGCCAGCTCCGCGCTGACCTCAGCGGTGGTGCTCTTGGGGCCGGCATCGGATCGCTTGCTCGCTGATCGCGTCGTACACCGACAGGTCCCGCTGCTCGACCTCGTCCACGCCGAGGGGCCGGGGCACTTGCAGCCGTCGGCGACGCAGCAGGGCTGCCGCGTCCGCGTGGGCGGGGTCGGTGAAGGTTTGGTGCCGGGCCCAGGACCGGTCATGGCAGGCGACCAGTTGCCCATCACAGGTCGCCGTCACGGTGGCCAAGTCGGCGACGACCTCGATCCGGCGACCGATCACGGCCGGGTGGATGGAGTAGTCGTTGCTGTCGACTCGGACGTAGTGATCCCGCGGCAGGCGGGTCGCGAACCGCCACCCGGTCACCGGCGTGACGGGCGGCAACGTCAGCATGCTCGCCCGGTCAGCGGCGACCCGGTCGGCCGGCCGGCACCCCAGCACGCGCATGGTGCGTTGGTTCGAGTTGGCCATCCACGAGGCGAACTGGGTGTTGAAGTCCGCCGGTGAGGTGAATATCCAGCCGGGCAGGAAGCTCCGCTCGTAGTGGTCGTGGGTCCGCTCCAGCAGTCCCTTGGCCTCCGGGTCACCCGGGCGACAGATCACGATCTTCACCCCGAGTAGCCCTCGGAAGGCGTGGGTGGCCTCGGTCAGCAGCGGCTCCCGTGGGCGCCACTTGCCGACCGCGCCCTCTCCGTCCCACACCAGCACCCGCGGCACCCGCCCGAGCCGCTCGAGCAGGGTCCACCAGCCGGCGAACAGGTCCTCGGCTGACCGGGACGGGATGAGGATGCCGTCGCGCCACCGCGAGTAGCCCAACGCCATCGTCAGGACTGGCAGCTGCGTCGCCGTTCGCTCCTGCCCGGCGCCGACCGGGACCGTGGTCGGCGGGAACCAGAAGTCGAACTGGGCCACCTCGCCCGGCTGGTACGTCGTCCGCGACGCCGGGTCCGGCGGCAGGTACACCGGCCGCAACTCCGAGACCCGAGTGCGCAGCACCCGGATCG
>JAGQUI010000725.1 GCA_020438595.1 Propionibacteriaceae bacterium
ACGGGAAAGGAACCGTCCCCGCGAACCGGAAGAGAACCGTCCCCGCGAACCGGAACAGAACCGTCCCCGCGAACCGGAAAGGAACCGTCCCCGGTCAGGCGAGCCGGCGCTCCTGGGGCCAGCCATTGGTCTGCACGACGACACCGCCGGCGTGCACCAGCCGTGCCGGGAGTTCACGTTGGGTGAGCCAGCGGGGCGCGGCGTCGTCCATCAGGATCGCGGCACCGGCTGCCGCGCCGGCACGCTCGCAGGTGCGGGCCGCCACGGTCACCGAGCGCCACGCCCCGGACGTGGCCGAGCGCGTCGCCAGTCCCCCGGGCCAGCCCATCGAGATCACCGGGTAGCCGCGGGAGTCGGGCGGGCCATCCTCGATCTCCACCTGCCACCCGCCGTCCGGGACCTCCCCGCGCACGGCGATATCGCCGCCGAGGTTCACCAGGCAGCCCACGCCCAGTGCGTCGGCGCAGCTGCGTGCGACCCAGTCCGATGCCCACGATCGGACGCTTGCGGCCACGTCCAGGCACAGCCCTTCGGGAACGGTCACCCGGCTGGCCGCCCGGTCGAGGTCGACATCCCGCCAGCCCGCGCCGACCCGGTCGTCGGTGAACCCTGAGGTGCGGAGCGCCGCCTCGAGGGCGAGCGCGAGCACGTCGCTGATCCGTTGTGGACGCCCCGACGCCAGCCCGGCGAGCTCGGAGTCGGCGCCGAGGCAGGCATCGGTCAGCTCCGCCAGGCGGGCGTGGGCCAGTGCGGCGACCTCGGGCAGGTCGGCCTCGCGAACGGTCAGCACCTCGCACCAGGTGTCCAGCGCGTTCCAGCGGGCACTGCCCACCGTCTCTGGCCCGGCCGCCCCGTTCGGAGAGCTCGTCACCTACCCGGCACCCCCGGTGTGGGTGTGCGCGCGGCCCTTGCCGACGCGGACCGTGATGCCTTGTGCGTAGTTCACCGTCGTACTGCTGTCCGTGGTGACCACGGCGGACTCGGTCGTGGCCGCCGACGGGGCGAGCGTGAACCAGCCGGCCACGCCGAAGGTCGCACCCAGGATCCCGAGGCCGACCCCGGCCATCCGCGCTGCCGTGCCGCTGCGGTCCCTGCCGTCGTCGGGTGAATCCATGCCCCCACCCTCGACCCGGGGTGTGTGAACAGGCTGTGTGCCTGCTGGTGGCTCGCTGAAAGCGGACCTGTCAGGTCAGGATGTGGTCGACCGTGTCGACCTGAACGCCATCGCTGCTGTTCACGGAGTGCAGTGCGTCGCCCCGAACCCGTTTGGCGATCCGGCTCAGGGCGACGTCGGTGATGTTGAGGAAGCTCGCCAGGTCGCGTTGGGTGACCCGCTGGACGAG
>JAGQUI010000726.1 GCA_020438595.1 Propionibacteriaceae bacterium
GTATGCGTTGCTCGATGTCGACGACACGGTCATCGAGGTCCACGGGTATGCCAAGCAGGGCGCCGGTTTCGGTTACTCCGGTGTGCGTGGGCTCAACGCGCTGCTGGCCACGCTGACCGTCCCGCTGACCGTCCCGCTGACCGTCCCGCTGACCGTCCCGTTGGCCACCGACACGAGCGCACCGGTGATCGTGGCCCAACGGCTCCGCAAGGGCTCGACCGGATCTTCACGCGGCGCCGCGCGGCTGGTCGCCGACGCGGTGCGGACCACCCAGCGGCTGCTCGGCACGACCCGGCCTGTTCTGGTCCGGGCGGACTCGGCGTTCTACGGCCGTGGCCCGCTTCACGCCGCGCTCAAGGGCGGCGCCCGGGTCTCGGTCACGGTCCCCATGAATCCCGCGGTCAAGCAGGCCATCGCCACCATCGCTGAGGACGCCTGGACGCCCATCGAGTACACCGACGCCGTCTTCGACCAGGCCGCCGGCAGCTGGATCTCTCGAGCCGAGGTCGCCGAAGTCGCCTTCACCGCGTTCAAGGCCAAGACGAAGGCCGAGCAGGTGCCCGGCCGGCTGATCGTGCGCCGGATTCCCGACCTCAACGCCGAGGCACACCGCGCCACCGGGCAGGACACACTGTTCGACACCTGGCGCTTCCACGCGTTCTTCACCACCGCGGACCCCGCGATCCTCGACACCGTCGCCGCGGACAAGACCCACCGCCATCACGCGGTCATCGAGCAGGTCCACGCCGACCTGAAGAACTCCGCACTCGCGCACCTGCCCTCCGGGGTGTTCAGCGCCAACGCCGCCTGGCTGGTGCTCGCGGTCATCGCGTTCAACCTCACCCGCGCCGCCGGCACCCTGGCCGCCACCCTGGCAGCACCCGACCTGGCAAGGGCGACCACCGCCACGATCCGCCGCAAGCTCATCGCCGTGCCGACACGCGTGGCGTCCTCGGCCCGACGGGTCACTCTGCACCTACCCCGAGCCTGGCCCTGGGAGACCGCCTGGACCACCCTGTTCGACCGAGTCAGCGACCCCCCACCCGTCCTCGCAGCCTGACCACCCAGCAGCCACCACTGCGCCACCCCAGGACCACCGTGGAACACCCGGGCAGCGAGGCCCGGCCGATCAGCACGCACTCAAAGCCTCAGCCCGTGACCAGCCAAATCCCACGGTCAACGGCCTACCCATCGGTGGATCGAGGCTAAGTCCAGGGGTTGCCCACGGAGTCGACGCCAGGCGGGCCCCGACCACGGAGCTGCGAGCGCCGGCGGGCTCAGGAGGCGGTGAGCACCAGCCCGTCGCCGTCCGGGGACCGGTCGACGCC
>JAGQUI010000727.1 GCA_020438595.1 Propionibacteriaceae bacterium
CCGCGCACCGGCCGAGTGCGACGCCCACCACATCATTCCCTGGCACGCGGGCGGCGCCACCAGCATCGACAACGGGGTGTTGGTCTGCGAGCACCACCACCACCTCGTCGAACCCAACCCCAACCGACCACCCGGCACCCGATGGGTGATCCGGCTGGACGCCCGCGGCCACCCCGAGTTCGGCGCACCCGAGGGCAGGGGCGCCCCGCCGGGGCAGAGGCGCTGGCGACAGCACCACCGCTACCGGATCTGAACGCGTGAGGCAGCGGCGGCAGACGGGTCGGATCGACGCGGGGGTGGACTGTGCTCGGGTGCTGACCCTGCGGGCCGGGGGGTGTGTGCGGAGGTGGTGGCGTCGCTCAGCGCGGGGTTCCCAGCCGGTCGGCGAGCCTGCTCAGGGCGTCGGTCCAGGCGTCGACCATGGCGGGGCCGCCATGGCCCTCGTCCTCGATCACGACCAGTTCGCTGGTCGGCCACTGGCGGTGCACCTCCCAGGCCGTGCGCAGCGGGCCGCTCACGTCGGCGCGCCCGTGGATGAGCACGGCCGGCAGGTGGCCGATGGCATCGAGGTCGCCCAGCAGCGGGGGATCGAGGAACCCGTCGTGCGCCCAGTAGTGCGACGTGAGAATGGTGAACGGCAGCCGGGAGTCGTCGACCGCCCACCGCGGGTTCGTCGGCGGTTCAGGCTGGCCGAGCGAGATGTGAACGTCCTCCCAGCGAGCCCATGCCCGGGAGGCGGCGTCCCTGACCGTCGGGTCCGGGTCCTGCAGGAGGCCGGCATACACCTCGACCAGACGCCCGTGCCCGCGTCGGTAGCCGTTCCCCGCTTGCTCGGCGTGGGCCGCGAAGCGATCCCACTCCTCCGGGAAGATCGCTCCTACGGTCTCGGTGATCCACTCGACCTCGGCCGCGGATGTGGTGGTCACCGCGACCAGCACCACGCCGAGCACCCGCCCCGGATGGGCGCGCGCGTAGGCGATCGCCAGTGTCGAGCCCCAGGAGGCGCCGTTCAACACCCAGGCGTCGATCCCGAGGTGCTCGCGAAGCGCCTCGATGTCGGCGATCAGGCGAGCCGTCGTGTTGGCGGCCAGGTCGTGCGCCGGGTCGGACGCGAGCGGGAGCGACCGTCCGCAGCCGCGCTGGTCGAACCCCACGAGCCGGAACCGGTCCGGATCGAACTTCCGGCGGTAGCCGCCGGTGCCGAGGCCACCGCCAGGCCCCCCGTGCAGGTACAGGGCCGGGATGCCGTCCGGGCGTCCGGACTCCTCCCAGAACACCTGCTGGCCATCGGGCATCTCGAGGACGCCGGTACGGGACGGCTCGCTGC
>JAGQUI010000728.1 GCA_020438595.1 Propionibacteriaceae bacterium
CTGCGGGTCGCCGGTCAGCATGGCGAGCTTCGCCTCCGACTGCCGCAGCTCGACGACGTCGTAGCTGTTGCCCAGGATGGGCAGGCCGAGCGAAGCCGTCTGCAGGTGTTCCGCGACACCGTCGGTGATGCCCGCGCCGAGCCGCCAGCGTGCAGCCGTGCTGTGGAAGCGGAGCCACATCCGCAGGTCCCGACGGGGATCGAGCAACTCCCCTGCGGTCTCCTGCAGCCGCAGGCCCTCGTCGAGGTCGCCGGCGACGAACGCCGCGGCGCTCATCGTCCACGCGATCATGCCGCGGGAGTGTTCGGAGGTGAGCCGCGGGCTCAACTCAGCCAGCCGGGCCAGGTAGTCGCGGCTCTCCTCCGCCGGATGACCAGCCTCGGACATGGCGCTGACAAGGGACATCAATGCTTCGCTGAGAATGATCGGCGGGGCTGCGGATGCTGCTTCGACCGCACGCGCACCGAAGGCCACGGCCAGGCCGAGGCGGTCGGAGGACCGGTTGGCGATCGAGGCGAGGCTCAGGGCCTGGGCCCGCGCGACCGCGAACTGCGTCGCGACGGTGTGGGAGGCGAGCTCCTCCGCGAGCCGGGCCGCCTCCGCGAACTCGCCGGAGGAGAACCTGCCCTGGGCCACCACGTAGAGCGCTTCCCAGTGCCGGCCGGAGTCGCCCACGGCTTCGGCCCTGACAGCGGCCTCGGTGGCGTGCGCGATCGCCGACGTCCAGTCGTGTTCGGACCTCGCCCGTTCCGCGACCAGCAGGTCCTCGATGGTGCCGCCGAGGAAGGAGGGACTCTGCGCCGGGGCCAGACCCCACTCCAGCAGGGACACGCCGAGCCGGCGGGACAGGAACTCCATGACCTCGGGGGTGGCGGCGCGCCGCCCGCTCTCGAGGTGGGAGATGTAACTCCCGGAATACTTGTCGCCACCCAGCTCAGCCTGGGAAAGCCCCTTCTGCTTGCGGGCCTCCCGTAGCATGGAGCCGAACTGCACCGCGCTGGACGCGTTCACACGACCTCCGATCATCGCTCTCAGAAAACTCTGTCAAAACTTGACAGAGTAGTCAAGTAACAGCTACGTTCCTGCCATAGAGCCAGTCAAGAGAAAGGCCTCGGGGAAATGACCATCGTTCGTAGGATTATCGCCGCCGCCGCGGTTGCCGGTGCCCTCGCCGTGCTTCCGATCAGCGTGATCGCTACCAACACCCAGGACGCCGGTGGGTTCGTCACCATCATGGGCGGACAGGGCGGCTGGCCACTCAAGTAACGGGCCCCAGACTTCACATCACACACAACCACCCCCAGTAGAGTCAGA
>JAGQUI010000072.1 GCA_020438595.1 Propionibacteriaceae bacterium
ACGTTGAGAGCAATGCTATGCCCCGGCCTCAGGGCCAGGACACACCTGTGGCGGACTCCAAGTAGGTCCAGAGGCGGGCGCCTGCTGCCCGGTCGGTGGTGTAGCCCGGCGCAGCACCCCGCCGGGTCGGGCCCTTGTACCCGTCGGGGCCAACGAACTCCCCACCGTGGACGGCCGCATCGGTGAGGGCGCGGACCGGTGCGTGCGCGCCCTGCTCCTTGGTCTGGCTCATGCCGGCTACCAGCGTCGCGGTGACCCGCTCGCGGAGGGTGGGTTCGTTGACGCCGGGAACACGGGGGCTGCGGCCGCCGACGGAGAAACCGGGGTGGGCGATCACGCTGAGGACGGGAGAACCCACTGCGGCGAGTCGCTGCTGGGCCTCCACCCCCACCATCGTCGCCGCCGCCTTGGAGCCGGCGTAGGCCCTCATGGGTGCATAGTTCGAGGCGGATTCGGGGTCGGTGAAGTCATAGTCGCCTTTGATCGCTGTGGAACTGCCCATCCACACGATCCGCGGTGCTTCCCCGCCAAGGCGGGGGAGGGCCGATCCGACGAAGGCGAAGTGCCCGGCGATGTTCGTCGCGAACAGCAGTTCGTGTCCCTCGCTGGTGAGGGTTCGGCTGGCAGGGCCCTTGACCAGGCCTGCGTTGAGCAGGATCCCGTCAAGGGCGATCGAGTTGTCCAGGCCGGAGGCCGCCGCCCGGGCGGAGGCGATGCTGCTGGTGTCGATCGCCACTCGTTGCACGCGATCGGGGGCAGCGCCCGAGGTGACCAGTGCGGCCGCCGCGGCGTCCAGCTTGGCCGGGTTACGGCCGGCCAAGATCACGGAAGCGCCGGCTTCGAGCAGCTGCGCGCTGGCGTAGTAGCCGATCCCGCCGTTGGCGCCGGTGACCAGGTAGGTGCGGCCAGTCAGGTCGCCGATGTGCTGGGGATCCCAGAGGGTTTCGGGCATGCGGTGATGTGCTCCTAATCAGTACGATCGTACAGGCGATATCGTCATCAAAGGCCGGGGCGAAAAGCAGCGGCCGTTGTCGGCGGTCGTTCAGGCGACCAGCTCGCGCACGAGCGGGATGACCTTTGTCCCGAACAGTTCGATCGAGCGCAGCAGCTGGTCGGGGGAGGACGGTCCGGTCGCGTAGTTCAGGTCGAAGCGGGACAGTTGCAGAGTCTTCATGGTGGCGGCGATCTTGCGGGCGACGGTTTCGGGCGAGCCGACGTAGGTGGAGCCGTCGGGCCCGATCGCGTGCAGGAACTGCTCGCGGGTGAAGGCCCGCCAGCCGCGCTCGCCACCGATCCGGCGGGCCGACTTCGCAAACCCGTCGTAGGCCTCGTCGAGCGCCTGCTCGTCGGTGTCGGCGATGTGGCCCGAGGAGTAGGCGCCGACCGACCCGGCACTGTGTCCGGCCAAGACGAGTTGGCGGTGGTACTCGGCAACCAGAGGGTGGAAGCGGCTGGGTGAACCACCGATGACCGCGAGCATGAGATTCAGCCCGTGCTTCGCGGTGCGCACTACCGAGGCCGGCGTCCCGCCGACGCCAACCCAGGCCGGGATCCGCCGCGGCGTCTTCGGGAACACGTCGGCGTCGACCAGTGGCGGACGGGTGGTGCCGCTCCAGCTGACCGGCTTCTCGGCAAGCAGTTTCACGAAGAGGTCAAGCTTCTCCTCGAAGAGCACCTCGTAGTCGCGCAGGTCGTAGCCGAACAGACCGAACGACTCGGTGAACGAGCCGCGGCCCAGCGTGATCTCGGCGCGTCCGTTCGACACGGCGTCGAGGGTGGCGAACCGCTCGTAGACCCGCACCGGATCGTCCGAGGAGAGCACGGTCACGCTCGTGCCCAAGCTGATCTGCGTGGTCCGCGAAGCGATCGAAGCCAGCACCATGTCGGGGCTGGAGATTGCGAAGTCCGGACGGTGGTGCTCGCCGAGCGTGAACGTGGAGACCCCGACCTGGTCGGCGAGCGCGGCCTGGTCGACCACCTGTCGGATGATCTCGGCGTGGGCGTACTCGGACCCGTCCGGGCGGCGAGTGATGTCGCCGAAGGTGCTGAGCCCGAACTGCAGCTGGTCAGGGCCGCTCATCGTAGGACTTCCTTGCGCTGCGCGTACCGCATGGTCGGTGGCATCTGGGTCTCCCGGTTGTGGTGTTGAGGCTTACTCTGTACGATCGTACAGGAAGTTCCCAAAGGGAGGCGACGATGGGTGACGAGGACGCCGCTACCGGTGTCGTGCAGGTCCGCACGCGCCGATCCGACGGCGACCGCACTCGGGCCGCCATCACGGCGGCGACCGTGGCGCTGATCGCTGTGCAGGGCTTGGCTGGCACCACCCAGCGCCGCGTGGCGACCCGCGCGGGGGTGTCGCTCGCTTCGGTCACCTACCACTTCGCCACCCTGGATGAGCTGTTCGCCGCAGCCTTCGACCGGGTCATCGACGAGTCAGTGACTCGGCTCGACCGGTTGCGGAAGGCCGCATCGGAGGGCCGGATCACCTTGGCTCAGGCGTGGGAGGACGTGGTCCGCGGCCCGGACGGCAGGACCCGCGAGGAAGTCGTCGGCAGCTTCGAACTTCTGGTGGCCGCGATCCGACAGCCGGAACTGCGGCCGAGCGCCACCCGGCTGCTGGACGCGCTGAACTCCTTCTTCCTGGCCTGGACGCCGGAGCCCGACCCGTCGCGCAGTGTGCTCTCGCTGATGCTCGGACTCAGCCTCACCGAGGCTGCGTCCGGCCGCCCGCTCGGTGACGGCGACCTCGACCGCTGGATTCTGGCCGCCCTCGGCGTGAATCCCGACGCCTGCCCCCCGGTCACCAGCCCCTCGCACACGGAATCCTCAGCGAAAGGAACCCAGAAATGCCCACCATTGCGGTCTTCGGAGCCGGACCCGGCCTCGGCAGCGCTGTCTCGCGCCGCTATGCCCAGGAGGGCTACGACGTCGTCCTGATCGGACGGAGCCCGGAGCGGCTCCACGGTCTGGTCGCCGAGTTGACCGGCCTCGGAGTCGCTGTGCACGCCGTGGCGGGCGACCTGTCCGACCCTGCCGGCGTCGGCGAGATCGCCGCCCACGTGCGGGAGGCCAGCGGCGACCCGGACGTGCTCTACTACGCCCCGGTGTCGTCCGAGGTCGCGTTCGTCCCGGCTGCCCAGCAGAGCGTCGCGACCGCGCAGACGATCACGAACCTTCTCTACCTTTCGTTCGTGGCCGTGGTGCAGGAGTTCCTGCCGCACCTGCTGGAGTCCGGCAGCGGCGCGATCCTCACCGCGCAGGGTGCCAGCGCACTGACCGGGCTGCCGGGCATGAGCGGCCCCGGCCCCGCCGCCGCGGCACAACGCAACTACCTGCAGTCGCTGGCCGCCGAGGTCGGCGGCCGAGGCGTCTTCGTCGGCCGGCTGTACATCTCCTCGATCATCGGCGGTAGCGCGATCGACCAGCGGATGCAGGCTGCCCGGGCCGCCGGAGCGGAGTTGCCGCCCGCGGCCGTCATCCCCGCCGCAGAACTCGCCGACAAGCTGTGGGGCATGCACGCCTCCTTCGGGCCGAACGAGGCGGTCGTCCCCGACTCCAACCCGTTCATGTCCTGACCGAAGGACGGCTCTGACCACCCGCCGTGGCCAGCGGGTGGTCACTCGGTGGAGATCACGATCTTGCCCAGGATGCCGCGCTGCTCAGCCCGGGCGTGCGCTTGGGCGATCTGCTCCAGGCTGAACACCGAGTCGACGATCGGACGGAGCTCGCCGGCCTCGACAGCGGCAGCCAGCGCGTCCAGCTGCGCCGTACGGGGAATGCCGGTGACGAACCGGGTGCGCTGTCCGCCGAAGCGGACAGATGCCAGCATCCGCCCGAGCGCCCGAACCGGATGGCTGAAGTCGGCGGTGATCGTCCGCAGTTGGCCTGCCGGGGCAAGGCACTGGCGGAACGCCTCGACGCCCGCTCCGACGGTGTCGAACACCAGGTCGAAGCGACCGAGCGCAGCAGGATCGGCGCTCCGGTAGTCCAGCACGCGGTCGGCGCCGGCAGCCGCGACACCCGCCATCGTTCCCGCGTTGGCCAGCGCGGTGACCTCAGCTCCGCGGGCGTGGGCGAGTTGGACGGCGGCCAGCCCCACCCCGCCGGCGCCTCGGATCAGCACGCGCTGCCCGGCAACCACCGGCCGGCCGCCGTCCAGCGCGAGTAGCGCCGTCGTCCCGGCGACCGGGAGCGCGCCGGCCTGGATCGGATCGGTCCCCGCGGGCAGCGGCCCGACCCGGTCGGCCGGCATCCGGACATAATCCGCGTAGGCGCCGTCGCCGATCGAGACCCCCCAGACCCGGTCTCCTGGGCGGGGCGACATCACTCCCGGGCCGACCTGCTCGACCACCCCGACGACGTCCATGCCGAGTTGCTTGGGCCAGCCGGGTGTCATCGCGGTGCGGAACTTCGCCCGTCCCGACCGGGCCTGCAACTCCCCGCCGTTGACGCTGGTGGCGAGCATCCGGACGAGCACCTGGCCCTTGCCGGGAACGGGGACGGGCACCTCTTCGAGGGTGAGCACGTCCGGACCGCCGTAGCGGCGGTAGACCGCCCGCTTCATGGTGCGCTGCGTCATCGGGATCCTCGATTGGTCGGAATTGGTCGTGTTCAGTTTCGGTCGCGCAGCGCGGCGGCGGCCAACCGGGCGCCGTTGCGGAACTCGACTGCGTAGTGCTGGGCGTGCTCTTCGACATAGGCGGGCGGGCAGGCGGCCGGGTACCAGATCCGCAGGCTGACCTGCATGCCGTCTGCGGTGTCGCGGTACTCCTGCAGCACGTAGCTGAACATGGTGCCGTCGGCCAGATCGGCTGCCCCCACGGTGGACAGGTCGTAGGAGCTGTCGATCAGGTCGGAGACGAAATCAGGCACCTGGTCCGGCTGGACGAAGGCGGGGAAGCTGCGAGTCGGCAGCCCACCCATGGTCTCGATCACGCCGGGACGTCCGCCAGGCGCCATCGCGTAGTGCTCGGGGTGGGCGGCGAAGGCCATGGTGAGCGCAGCCCCGCGCACGGCGGGATCGGGGGACGCAGCCCCACCCATCATGGCCTGCACCGTGGGCATGAACTGCTGCACGTGGATCCCGCTGACCTGCAGGATGACCTGCGTCCCGGTGAACTCGCCGTGGGACTGCTCGATGTACTCCTTCAACTGCCGATCGGATTCATCGACCTGGTCCTTGATCAGGTCGAGCATCTGCTGGCCGTCCAGCAGGGTGCGCAGGTTGGCCAGGATCCGGCGGGACGCGGCGAGCTCCCACTCGTCGATGCCGGTGTCGTTGACGGTGGCGTCCGGGGTGGTCGCGGTGACGGCGGTCAGGGTGGGGTCCGAGACGGCCTGGGTGGGTGTGGTGGTCATGTCATAGCCTCCTTGGGTTGCTCAGACGTCGGCCCTGGCGTCGGGACGGCCCGGGTAGTTGTACTCGTAGATCATGTCGCCGGACTCGGTGGTGCTGGTGCCGTCCGGTCCGGTGAGGGTGAGGGTGCCGTTGGCGTAGTAGCGGAGATAGGTGGGGTGGATGCCCATCGCGTCGTAGGCGGCGCGCTGCTTCTCCCCGGCCAGCCCGTAGTGGTCGGCAGTGGCGCCGTACATGTCCCTTGTCTCCAGCACCTGGGACCAGGTGATATCGAACTCGGCGGTGCTGCCACCTTCGCGGAAGGTGTACCTGCTGGTCTTGGGGTAGTCCTTGCCGGTGACATCGTCGTGGTAGAGGGTGGTGTCCACTTCGGCCTGGCTGCGGTTGTCGAAGATCACCTTGCCGGCCTTGTCGAGCACGCCGAAGATCGGGACGCGGGTGAAACCGAACTTCTCACTGGTCACGAAGTCGTAGATCACCACGGTGAAGTTGTCGGTGTAGAAGCGTCCCCACAGCCAGTGGTGCCAGGCGACGAAGGGGTGGATGTTCATCCACTGGTGGTCGTGGTAACCCTGACCCGCGACCTGCCAGGTCTTGCCGCCGGCGGTGACCGTGCCGGTCACCTGGTGCCGCGGGATGGAGAAGTCGGTGTAGTAGAACTCGTCGTTCTCGCCGAGAGCGACGTGGGCGGTGCCACCCGCGCGGAACGGCTCCACCAGCGCGTGGTAGTGCAGGTCGACGCCGACCCCGTTGACCGGCTCGACGTGGACGTCGTAGTCGCGCAGATCACCGACGGCGAAATGCGGACCGTAGTGCAACCTCGGCGTGGTCGAGGGCCATGGACGAGTCGGAGGCCGGCACCTGGATCATGCCGACGAAGTCCTCGCCGTCAGGGGTGGTGATGTTGATGTTCAGGTTGGGCGCCTCGCCGCCCGCCATGCCACCCGCCGGGTCGACCGGACGGAACCCGACGACGGTCTTGGTGCCATCGTCCATGGTGGCGTCGAAATACCAGACCTCGGCGTGTCCGGGCTCGGTGTTGTCGCGACGCCCGTCCTCCCACTGCTGGACCACGCCGGGGGTCAGCCCGAGCTTGGTCAGGTCGTCGGGACGGGACATCAGTCGTGCGGTGCTCATCGTGGGGCTTCCTCTCTGTTGGTTCATCCTGGTCCGGTCGGGACCATCTGTCACTACACGAGTGTAGCGCTACACTGATGTAGCGCAATACCCGAGCGGGATGCGAGGGCGGAGAGACTTACGATGATGGTCATGACAGACCCGGCAGCGGACGGACGCTCGCGCGCGCGGGTGACCACCGACCGGAAGATCGACGAGGCGGTGATGCGGATCGTCGCCGACGAGGGCCCCGCCGCCGTCACGATCGCCCGGGTCAGCGAGGTCTCGGGAGTCGCGCGTACGACGCTCTACCGTCGCTACGCCAGCAGCAGCGAAATCCTCAGCGACGCGGTCGGCCGGATCGCGCCGATGCCGCCGATCGACGTGACCAGTGATCGCGAGGGCTTCCGCCGGATCGTCGGCCAGTTCGAGCGGGTGTTCAGCACCGAAGGCCTGGCCTCGCTCACCGGGCACGTGCTCGTCGCGAACGAGGGCTTCCAGCACCAGTGGCGCACTCAGTTCATCGGCATCCGCCTCGGTTCTCTGCACAGCTTCCTGGAGCGGGGCGTGCAGGCCGGCGTCCTCCGCCCGGATCTCGACACCGACCTCGTCGTCGAGCTCATCGTCGGGAGCGCCATCGCCGAGGCCGCCCTCCGGGGCCGGCTGCTGGGCGGCTGGGCCGACCGGGTCGTCGAAACTCTGTGGCCGGCGCTGAGTGCCCAGCATCCTGAAAGGGGGGCGCGCCCTCTCGATGCCTGACAGCCAGGATGCGCTAGTGGCGCCGTCGCACGTTTCCATCCGTCGATGGAGTCAGGCGCGACCGGGCGCCGCTACTTTAGGGTCTAGCGGAGGTAGACGTCGCCGCGGTGGTCGATGCGGAGGACGATGACCTCGCCGGTGGCGTCGTTGATCCGGTACAGCACCCGGTACGTGCCCCGACGAGCCGACCAGACCCCGGTCAGTTCGCGGCGCAGCATCTTCCCGACCCGTCGTGGGTTTGCGACCAGGGGACCGGTCATGAACTCGACGACTGCCGCCGCGACGGCCTCCGGCAGGCCGGCCTGGACGGCCCGCACCGCGGGCGGGGTGAGAACCAGCTCGTAATCCCCGGCGGGGTTCACGGACGAAGGTTCCGGGTCGCCTCCACTCCGCGAGTGACATCGCCGCTGGCGTAGGCGGCATCGGCCTCGCGGATGTCAGCCAAGGCTTCCGGGTCGGAGAGCACGTCGAGGGTCTCTTCCAGTTCGGCCAGGTCGGCCGGGCTGATCAGGACCGCGACCGGTCGCCCGTTGCGCGTTACCGTGACGCGTTCGTGGTGGCGTTCAACCCGGTCGACAACATCACTGAAGTGATCCCTGACCTCACGCAGCGGCTCAGCAGTCATGACCACAATTGTGGCGCTCTCGCGGGGGAAATCAAGCACATCACCGCGGATCAGTCGCAGTTCCCACCTCGCGCCCGAACTCCTGCCAGGCCCCGTCCGGGTCGACGGCGATCCGGGGCTGGTAGCGCTCGACGAGGGCGAGCATCCGGCCTTCCAGGTCGGCCAGGACCGCGCGAATCAGATCGTCGCGGGCCGGGAAGTTCCGGTAGAGCGTCGCGATGCCCACCCCGGCCTGCTCGGCAACGGCGGTCAGCGAGATGTCCACCCCGTGCGAGGCGATCTGAGCCGCGGCCGCGGCCAGGTGGCGTCGTCGTCGCCGACGATCGTGACCGTTCGTTTTGTTCGTTTTGGCCATTTGGCTGGTAGTCTGGCGCTCGGAGGAGGTGGTTGAGGTGGCCCGGAATCAGGCGATCGCCGACACCAGGACGTACTTCCCCGAGGGTACTGAGGCGCAGATCGTCGACTTCATCCAGGCGCTGGCTGAGCGTGGGATCCTCGCGCCGACCTCAAAGGCGGCGTTAGTGGCGCCGGACAACAGTCGGATCGAGCTGCCCGAGCCGTTGTATGCGGCGTTGGTTCAGGTCGCTGAGGCGTTGATGCAGGGGATGGCAGTGAGCGTGATCCCGCAGAGCGCCCGCCTGACAACCCAGCAGGCAGCTGACGTCCTGGGTGTCTCACGTCCGACGTTGGTGAGGCTGTTGGAGCGGGGGGAGATCCCGATGTCCAAGCCGGGTCGGCACCGATATGTGCAATTGCAGGATCTGGTCGCCTATCAGGACGCAATGCAATCTCGACGCAGGGAGATTCTGGACGCTATGGCGCGGGAGGCCGCCGAGGACGGGCTGTACGAGGCGACCGCCGGACCGCCCCCTGCACTGCGCTAGTCATGGCGTTTCCGGCTTTCCTGGACACCAACGTCCTCTACGGAGCGGCGCTCGCCGACACACTTCTCCGCGTCGCGGAGGCCGGCGCCTATCGTCCGCATTGGTCGGGGGACGTGCTGGTCGAGCTGTCGCGAAACCTGGTCCGACACGCCGGGTTGAGCCTGGAGAAGGCCGACCGTCGAATCGGGCAGATGGAGCAGGCGTTCCCCGACGCGAGCGTGACCGGGTACGGCGGGCTGGTCGACGGTCTGCGCTGCGACCCCAAGGATCGCCACGTGCTCGCCGCCGCGATCCATGGCGGCTGCCAGGTCATCGTGACATTCAACACCAGAGACTTCCCGCCGGAATCGGTTGAGAGCTTTGGAATCGCGATCGCCCATCCGCAGGATTTCCTGCTCGACCAACTCGACCTCTACCCGCGCCTCGTCCAGGACGCGTTGCAGGCACAGGCAGCGACGTCGCAGCGCCCCGAACTCTCCTATTCCCAAGTATTGGCTCGGCTGCGGAGGGCCGGCGTCGGGGCCTTCGTCGACGAAGTCCAGCATCGCTTTGGCAAGCGTTCGGACGGCGCGCAGGGCGAGGGAAGACGCTTCCTGACGTAGGTGGCGCGGAACCTCGGGGAGGCCCTGCGGCGACACTGACCCCGTCCGACCAGGCTCAGGGTCGCAAGCCCCTGAGGTAGACGTCGACCAGCCAGGCCTGGTGCCGGGCGAGTTCGGGGACGGCGACGTCGGGCAGGGGGCGGGTGATCTGGGCGATCCCGAGCTGGAACTGCACGGCGGTGAGGTCGGCACGGACCAGGCCGGCCTGTTTGGCGTCCTCCAGGATCTGCTGCACCGCGGCGAGGGAATGAACGCGCTCCTGCGTCAGCGGCTCGGAGAGCTGGTCGCCGGTGACGAACTCCGCGGCGAAGGCGGCCACCAGGGCACCGGGACGCAGCGCGGCGACCTCGCGCCCGAACTCCTGCCAGGCCCCGTCCGGGTCGACGGCGATCCGGGGCCGGTAGCGCTCGACGAGGGCGAGCATCCGGCCTTCCAGGTCGGCCAGGACCGCGCGAATCAGATCGTCGCGGGCCGGG
>JAGQUI010000729.1 GCA_020438595.1 Propionibacteriaceae bacterium
ACTCGGGCAGTTCGGCCAGCACGGGCCGCGGCGCGGCGGCCGGCGTCGAACTCACCCGGCCATCCTCTCACCCTCCCCCGAGTTGTCAGAATCTCGTGCGCCTATGACCGCACCAGATTCTGACAACTCGGCAGGATCGGGACGCCGAGCGCCCGGAGGTCCCGGACGAGGACCGCCGGCTCGTGGCGCACCTCGAAACTCGTGGCCCGAAGCACCCACTTGCGGCCGACCACGATCGCGCGTTCGCGGCGCATGTCCGCCTGCCAGTGGGCGGCGTCCATGTGGTGTTGGCCGTCGACCTCGAGGACGATCGTGTCCCCGTTCGGGAGCACCCACTCGGCGTCCAGGTAGCGCCACCCGCCGGACGCGTCCCGCCGGGGCACCTGCCGAACGGGCTGCACGAGCTCGAACCGTCGGCACAGTCGGGTCAGGTCGAGCTCGCCCAACGCCTGCGCCCCCACCGCGGCGTCCTCGATCGCCTCACGCAGGTACTGCTTGTGCCGGATCCGTCCGATCGTCCGCATCGCGTCATCGAGTTCCGCGGCAGTGACCAGCCGCTGCTGCACCGCGGCGGCCACCATCGTCGCGGCGAAACGGGGGTAGGGCTGCCAGGCCGCAGCGTCCAGGACCGAGCGCGCGTTCGGCGTGCGCGGCAGCCCGTCGGTGAACACGCATTGCTCCGGATGCAGGCGACGCGATTCATGCACCCGGACGCCGTCCAGCGGGGTCACCTTGTCGCCGCGCGGGATCACCAGGCGAATCTGCTCCGCCTCGGACGCGAAGCTGCGGAACCCCGCCAGCTCCAGCGAGGTGTGGCTACCGAGCGCGCAGCTCCCCGCGTCCAGCACCGCGACCCACATCAGCTGGCGACGATTCGGTGGAGCGTTCTGCAGCAGGACGACCTCTTCGCCGATCGTCTGCCAGCGTTCCGCAGCCAGGTTGGCCGCGACGACGTGGGCGCCAAGCCCGACCGAGGCCAACTGACGACGACGTGCGACCCCGCACTGTCTCCCGGCAATGGCGCCCAGCGGCTCGGATCGACGGATCTGTGCATACACGCCGTCACTATCGGCACCAGGGCGCGCAGCTGTTCAGCAGCCCTCGCGCCCTGTGGACAAGTTCAGCTGTCCACAGGTGACGAGCCCTCCATCGCCGAGTTGTCAGAATCTCCTGCGCCTATAGCCGCGGGAGATTCTGACAACTCGGTGGGGGGGCGGTCGGTCCGGTCAGGCGAGCCGGGCGGCGAGGTTCTCGTCGAGGGCGCCGAGGAACTCCTCGGTGGTCAGCCAGGGCTGGTCGGGGCCGACGAGCAG
>JAGQUI010000730.1 GCA_020438595.1 Propionibacteriaceae bacterium
GGACGGGACTTCTCCGACGTCTCTCCCCTGCGCGGCGTGGTCTTCACCGAGGCGGCCACGTCCGACCTCGTCGTCGAGGTGGACGTCGACCCACTGCCCATGGACGCCTGACGCCGAAGGCCCCGGCGGACGACGACCCTCTCGATCGTCAGACCGGGGTCGGCCGGAGCCTCTCGGGCAGGCTGGGGAGCGCCGTCAGACCCTGGTCGAGGCGGATCCGCGGAATCGCGGCGAGCAGCGTGAGCGACCCCAGCCAGAGCACCGGTGTGCACAGCAGCATCGCGACCGGTACCGTCCAGCGCCGGTCGCCGAGCGCGCCCCAGATGACGAGCGCCAGCCCCACGGGGAACCGGATGATCGCGGGAGGCATGTAGGCCGAACCGATCGGACCGGCCGACTCCGCGGCGTGCTGGACGAGGAACGTGGCCCACTGCTGCCACAGCTCCGGCGAGGCCAGGTACGAGATGCCGGCGATGACGCCCAGCACGGCGACGAAGACGAGCAACTGCCGCCACTGCCTGCGCACGAGAAACCACACCGGTCCGACGGCCGGGGCGACCTTCGTGAGCGCGGGCAACACCCAGAACGCAGGCTTGCGGAACCCGAGCACCGCACAGGCCGCCATGAAGATGAAGATGTTGCCCGAGACGATCTCCGGCAACCCGCACAGCCAGAGCGGAATCGCCCAGCGCAAACCCACGGGCCGGACCAGCCATGCGAGCAGGAGGCCCGTGCCGATCACGAAGGCGGCGGCGAAGGCCGGCCAGGGCAACTGCGCGAGCGGCCACAGCGCCTGGGCGAAGGCCGGGCTGTACAGGTAGGCGTCCGGGGTGCCCGGCGCGGTGGTGTACATCGGTCCCCGCCAGGCGAGCCAGTACGCATGCGCGTCCACACCGACACCGCGGTCGAGAATTGTGAGGACCGTGTAACCGGTGCACGCGATCCCGGCGATCCAGGCGATGTCGTTGGGCAGGCGCCGACGTACGTCGATCTCGCGCGCCATCGCCACCTCCTCATCGCCCTGGAACCCCCTCATGCTAGCCAGCCCGCCCCGCGCCGGGCCGCCGACACCCGCGGCAGCCCGGGACGGTTCCTTTCCGGTTCGCGGGGACGGTTCATTTTCGGTTCGCGAGAACCGTCCCCTTTCCGGTTCACGGGGGGCCGGTTCACGGGGACGGTTCCATTCCGGTTCGCAGGAACCGTCCCCATGCCGGTTCGCAGGAACCGTCCCCATTCCGGTTCGCAGGAACCGTCCCCATTCCGGTTCGCAAGAACCGTCCCCATTCCGGTTCACCGACGGCCCGGCCGCG
>JAGQUI010000731.1 GCA_020438595.1 Propionibacteriaceae bacterium
GACGAGCGTCTGCTCGACCGCGCCTACGGGCAGTTCGACGGCGCTGTGGGCGACGACCTGGTCGAGCAGTACGGCTCGCTGGACGACCTGCCCGGCGTCGAGCCGTCCGACGAGGTGGTCGCGCGCGGTCGTGCGGTGCTGGAGGAGCTTGCCGCGGACCCGTCCGACGGCCCGATCGTGGTGGTCAGCCATGACGCGGTGATCCGGCGGGTGCTGGACGCGCTCACGCCGACCCCGATGCACACCGAGCACGTCCAGCCTCGCACCGGCTGCTGGAGCCTGCTGCGCCACGACGGCACAGCCTGGGAGCTGCTGATGGCCGACAGCAAGGACGACCCGGTCGAGACCGCGCTGGCCGTCCGCTCGGTGCACCACGAGCCGGTCTTCTCGGCCACCCAGCTGGGGACGTAGCCCGCGGCCTTCCCCCACCGGTCCCTGAGGAGCGGCGAGGGACGAGCCGCGTCACGAAGGGCCGCTGCGGCTCAGCGGTTCAGGCCGTAGGGCAGGGCGGCGTCCTGCGCCGAGATCTGGACGAGCCGGTTGTACTTCGCGATCCGCTCGCCGCGGGCGGGGGCGCCGGTCTTGATCTGGCCGCAGCCGGTGGCGACGGCGAGGTCGGCGATGAAGGTGTCCGGGGTCTCTCCGGAGCGGTGCGACACCATCTGGCCGTAGCCGGCCTCGTGGCAGATCCGCATCGCGTCCAGGGTCTCGGACACGGTGCCGATCTGGTTCACCTTGATCAGAGCGGCGTTGCCGATACCGTCGGCGATCGCGGCGGTGATGATCGCCGGGTTGGTGCAGAAGTTGTCGTCGCCGACGAGCTGGATGCGTCCGCCCAGTTCGGCGGTGAGCTTCTTCCAGCCCTCGGGGTCCTGCTCGCCCAGCCCGTCCTCGATGCTCCAGATCGGGAACCGGTCGACCATCTCGCCGTAGCGGGCGATCATGTCCGCACTCGACAGCTTCACCCCGTTCACGACGTAGCCGCCGTCGCTGTAGAACTCCGAGGCCGCCGGGTCGAGCGCGATCCCGACACCCGCGGCGCCGGTCGCGTAGCTCGCGTCGCCGATGGACGCGACGATCAGCTCCAGCACCTCCTCGGGAGCGGCCAGGTTCGGCGCGAAGCCGCCCTCGTCACCGAGTCCGGTGGCGTGGCCGCCGGCGGCGAGCCGCTTCTTCAGCGCCTGGTACACCTCGGCGCCGGCGCGGACGGCCTCGGCCATCGACGGGGCGCCGAGCGAGCAGATCATGAACTCCTGGAAGTCGAGCGGGTTCGCCGCGTGGGCGCCGCCGTTGAGCACGTTGA
>JAGQUI010000732.1 GCA_020438595.1 Propionibacteriaceae bacterium
ATCAGCCCGTAGCGGCGCAGCTTGGCCAGCTCGGCGGGCAGTTTCCCGGCGCGGTGGGCGTCGGTGAGGCGGGTGACCCAGTCGGTGGCGGTGGCGAACAGGACCCGATGTCCGTGGCGGCAGGCGGTGACCCCCAACGCGATCGCCAGGTGGGTCTTCCCGGTGCCGGGAGGTCCGAGGAGGACGACGTTGCGGGCCTCGGTGAGGAACCCGCCCGAGGCCAATGCGGCGATCTGGTTCCGGACGGCTGGTTGGGCGTCGAAGTCGAAGTCCTCCAAGGTCTTGCGCGCTCCGAACCCGGCCGCCCTCATCCGCAGCTCGGCGCCGGAAGCGTTGCGGGCCGACACCTCCCGTTCGAGAACGGCGGCCAGGTAGTCCTCGAAACTCCAGCCGGCATCCCTAGCCTGGTCAGCCAACCGCCCGGCGACATCGAGGATCCGGGGTGCTTTGAGCGCACCTGCGAGGTAGGTCAGCTGTTTGACCGTATCGGTGGTCTTGGCGGTGGCCATCAGGACACCTCCCGGCCCTGGAGGCCGAACGCACGGTCGTAGTCGGCCAGGTCCCTGACCAGCCCGTCGCTGACGGCCTGGGTGCGGGGCTGCTGGAACGCCTGACGAAGCTTTCTCGCGGTCTCGACGTGGCTGGTGTCGGTGATCGTGAGGCCGCGGGCCCAGACCCGGGGATGCTCGGTGATCAGCTGGCCATCGAGACGGACTTGGATCCGGTCGAGGTCGGCGTGGGCGTCGACCATGCGGCCGATCCAGGTCGGGTCGACGGAGTAGTCGTTGCGGGCGATGGTGACGTAGTAGTCCCGTCCGAGCCGGGCCTGTTTGCGCCAGCCCACGATCGGCGGCACCGGTGGCAGGGCCAGCATCGCGGCCCGATCCGCCTCCAACAGGTCGACCGGCCGGGCTTTGGTGGTCCGCACGATCCGCTGGTTCGCTGTGGCCAGCCACTCGGTGAACTGTTGGTTGAAGTCGGCCGGTGAGGCGAAGCTGCGGCCCGGCATGAACGACTTCTCGAACCAGCCGTTCTTGCGCTCCACGATCCCCTTGGACTCCGGATCCCGCGGTCGCAGCAGCACCAGCTTCGTTGCCAAAGTGCCCATGAACCCAGGCACTCCTTCGGCCCGGTGCGGACCCCGGCCGATGCCGCGCTCGTTGTCCCAAATCAGGCGGCGGGGCACCCTGCCGAGTTGTTGGAGCAGCTGCCACGTGCCGAGCAGCAGGTCCTCGGTCGTCTTGGTCGGGATCATCCTGGCCAGCACGTACCGGGAATAGGCCGCGGTGATCACCAGCA
>JAGQUI010000733.1 GCA_020438595.1 Propionibacteriaceae bacterium
CCTCGGCCGGTCAGGGCGCCGTCGCATTCTCCCGCCAGGGACGCCGCCGCAGCGGCACCCGCCGCGCCGCCTGACCCCACGGAGCTCGGGGCGGGCGACCGCCGCCCGTGCACGGCTCAGTTGCGGTTGAGCCCGTGTTTCCGCGTCAGCAACGCGTCCTTGTAGTGGGCCTCGGCCGCGTCGACCTCCGCCTGCGGCACCTGCGGCCCGAAGACGCGCAGGATGCTGAAGACGTAGCGTCCGGGCTGTTCGGGGTCGAGCGTGACGAGTTCGCGCATCGCCACGTTGCCGCCATGTCCGTCGCGGGCGTAGGCCGTCCAGCGGCCGAGGATCCGGTCCGCTCCGTCCGCCTTCCCGACGTACAGCTTGCCGTTGACGGTGTCGGCGATGAGGTAGATGCCCTGCACCGCCCCCAGCGCTGCCTGCCACTTCGAGTAGCGGGAGTCGGTGACCATCTGCTGCAACTCTCCGTAGGAGAGCAGGACGTTGTCGTAGCCCGGGAACGCGATCACCTGCGGGTCGGCGATCTCGACGACCCGGAAGCGCGCGCCGACCGCCCCGCCCTTGGCCCAGTTGACCGGGTCCTTCGACCACTCGATCAGCAGCCGGTTCCGCATCGACTCCAGCAGTTCCGACTCGCTGAGCCGGAAGTAGCGCCGCCGCTCCGTCCGTTCCTCCAGGGCCTCGCCCTCGTTGTCGTAGACCGTCAGCAGTCTGCAGCGGCGTCCCGCTTCGGCCATGAAGATGAGCCACCACCGGGGCGGCTTCGCCGGGATCTTGCCCGTGTGCGGTTGCTCGCGGGTGTAGGCGAGGACGCGCTCCGGCGTCGCCTCCACCCGTGACCCGAGCCCGTCGGGCTTGTAGGTGTGGCGGATCAGCAGCACGTCGGACGGGTCGATCCCGGCCGCGCGCAGGATGTCGCCCAGCGTGAGAGTGAACGGGTTCAGCGGATCAGGACGCATGGGGCGAATGTAGCGAAGGCGATCCGCCGACCCGACGGAACAGCTCCGCCGGCTTTCCGCGCGCCCCGCGACGCAGTTCGCCGGTGGGTTCGAGGTGGGGGAGCATCGTTCGCCGGAAGGTGTCGGCGACCAGGCGCTGGCCGAGGACGGCCTCGTCAGGGCGAGGTGTTCGAGGCGACCTGGCCCGACCCGATGCCGGTCTGTGCCGGAGGGCGCTTCTGGGTCCGTGAGCAGCACTTCGACCGGTCGGTGGCAGTTCTGTTCACCTCGTGTATGCCGCGCGGGCCGCCCGGATCAGTAGGGTGGACGTGCGCGAGGACGCGCGGACCACC
>JAGQUI010000734.1 GCA_020438595.1 Propionibacteriaceae bacterium
CACGCGTCGGGGCTCGGGCGCACGGATCGCGACACCCCGCGGTTGGTCGGCGCGGCCTTTCGACCCGAGCCTGCCGAGATCGCCCGGATCGCGACCCTCCACCGGCTTGACGTGATCAGGCCACGGAACGCCCGGCGCGTGACCACGGAGCGGGTTGGGACGAGGAGCGTGGCCGGATCACGACACGGGCCCGGGGACGGCTGGATCTGTCACTCGCAAGGGGTCCTGTGCGGCGCCCGCCGCGCGGCTACGTTGGGAGTAGTCCCATCACCACCCCGGAAGAAGCCACATGCCCGTCACGAGCCGCACCCTGGTCGGCCTCGTCGCCAGTTCCGTGCTCCTTTCCGGATGTTCGGTGCTCAAAGCCGCCGTCTCGCCGCCGCAGCAGTCGGTGGCCGACGCCTGCGCCGTCCTCGACAGCAAAAGGCTGAGCGCTGCCGGCAAGGCGCTGGACAAGGCCGCCAGCGGAAGCTTCGAGCCGAAGGCCGCCGCCAAGGCCTTCGACTCGTTCACGACGGTCCTCGAGGCCGCCATCACAAAGGTGGACAACACCGAGGTCAAGACGAGAGCGCAACTGGCGTCGATCGCCGCGCGGAACTTCGCCGCCGAACTGCGGACGTTCAAGTCCGACCAGACCCACCTGCGCAATCTCAAGGACGACCTGGAGAGCGTGAAGAAGCAGACCACGAAGCTCCAGAAGCTGTGCGGCTGGGCCTGATGCGCAGTCTCGTCCGGCTCTTCGTCGCGCTCGTCGCCGGCGCCGTCCTGCTCCCCGGCTGCGCGATGCTCCCGCTCATCCTGCCGCCCGCCTCGTCCTCGCTGCCGACCTCGGGCGAGCAGACGGTGAAGCAGGCCTGCGGCGCCCTCTACGACCTCGAGTTCAACATGGCGCTGACCAGGCTGGAGGAGAACACGTCCGACGCCGTCGGCCCGAAGGGACTTGCGAAAGAGATCCGGGCCTTCGCCGACGTCCTCAGGAACCACGTGCCGCGGTTGGGGGACAAGGAGGTGAAGGCGCAGGTGAAGAAGACGCTGGCCGCCGTGACGAAGGTGGGCTCCCTGCTCGACTCCGCCAAGGGAACGTCGGCCTGGCGGACGTCCCTGCGGAAGGCGATCACGAAGATGGAGACCGAGGGGAACAACCTCGACGCCCTCTGCCTCGGGTCCTAGTTTCCTCGTCAGCCCGGCGTACCGAGCCACTCCTTCGCGGCGACGACCAGCGCGGCGACCCCGTTCCCGAGCGTGGGCTCGATCACCGGGGCGTAGAGCGGGGAGTGATTGGACGGTACG
>JAGQUI010000735.1 GCA_020438595.1 Propionibacteriaceae bacterium
CCTCCGACTCCAGGGCCCGGCGGCGGTCGCCGAGCTCGGCGTCCACGGAGGCCACCCGAGCGTCCAGCCGTTGGTGCACCTCGGACTCGGTGCGCTTCGCCGTGTTCATCAGGGTCGCGGCCTGGATCCTGGCGTCCTCGACCAGCTTCGCCGCCTCGCCGCGGGCCGCGGCGATCACGTCCGCGGCGGTGCGTTCGGCGGTCTCGGTGATCAGGCCGGCCTGCTCGGTGGCGTCGGAGAGCAGCATCACCGCGTCCTGCCGGGCCTCGTCGAGCCGGGCAGCGGCACTGCTCATCGCCTGCTCGGCGGCGGCACGCCGTTCGGCGACCTCACGGGCGAGCTGGTCGTTCAGTTCACGGTTCCGGGCGGTCTGTTCGCGCACGGCGTCGGCCTCAGCCTGGGCCTCGGTGCGAAGCTGGTCAGCCAGGTTCTGGGCCTGGGTCAGGATCTCGGTGGCCTGTCTGCTCAGCTCGCCACCGGCCGGCTGGGCGAGGGGACGCGCGGCAGGATCGAGCACCACGCCATGATCCCCGTCCGACAAGCCTCAAAGCAACCCGGCCCGGAGTGTCGTAACCCGATTCTGATGTGATGGTCTAGCCTTCGGCGTCATCGTCGACGGGCGGCCGTGTCGCGCGGGAGGATTTGCACACCAGATTCGATTGGGAGCGCGTTCTCCAGCCCCCTGCGCGATCCAGCGCGCAGATCCTCCCGCTGGCTCGGAATACCGCTGGGTACAGTTCTCGGGTGCGCTACCTGTCCACCCGCGGCCGACCCGACGACCCGCGTCCCGGGTTCAGCGACATCCTGCTCGAGGGGCTCGCACCCGACGGCGGCCTGTACCTGCCCGAGAGCTACCCGCAGGTGGACGCGGAGGTGCTCGCCGGGTGGCGCGACCTGCTCGCGGCCGAGGGGTACGCCGCGCTGGCCCACGCGGTGCTATCGCTGTACGTGGACGACATGCCGTCCGACGACCTGCGCGGAATCTGCGAGCGGGCCTACAACGACTCCGTGTTCGCCACCGCCGACATCGTGCCGGTGAGTGCGCTGGACGGCGGGCTGCGGCTGGCGCACCTGTCCGACGGGCCGACGGCGGCGTTCAAGGACCTGGCGATGCAGCTGCTCGGCCAGTTGTTCGAGTACGAACTCGAGCGGCGCGGCCAGGAGCTGAACATCCTCGGCGCGACCAGCGGCGACACCGGCTCGGCCGCGGAGTACGCGATGCTCGGCCGGCACGGCGTCCGCGTGTTCATGCTCACCCCGGCCGGGCGGATGACCCCGTTCCAGCA
>JAGQUI010000736.1 GCA_020438595.1 Propionibacteriaceae bacterium
GAGTAGAAGCCCATCGGCTGGGCGCGCAGCAGCCCGGCGAGGAACGCCGCCGGGTAGTGCAGCTTCAGCCAGCTGGACGCGTACACCAGCAGCGCGAAGCTCAGCGAGTGAGACTCGGCGAAGCCGAAGTTCGAGAACGCCTGGATCTGGGCGTAGAGGTGGTCCGCCTCCGCCCGGACCAGGCCGTTGCGGGCCATGCCCTCGTACAGCTTCGTCCGCAGCGACTCGATCCGCTCCAGGCCCCGCTTGGAACCCATCGCGCGGCGCAACAGGTCTGCGTCCTCGCCGCTGCAGTCGCCCACCGCCATCGCCATCTGCATCAGCTGCTCCTGGAACACCGGCACCCCCAGCGTGCGGGCCAGCACCGGCTCCAGCCTCGGGTGCGGGTAGGTGACGGGCTCGCGGCCCAGCTTGCGGCGCACGAACGGGTGCACGGCCCCGCCCTGGATCGGGCCGGGACGGATCAGCGCGATCTGGATCACCAGGTCGTAGAACCGCCGCGGCTGCAGCCTCGGCAGTAGCCCCATCTGTGCCCGCGACTCCACCTGGAACACCCCGATCGAATCCGCCCGGCAGAGCATGTCGTAGACGCCCGGCTCCTCCTTCGGCAGGGTGGCCAGCTCCCACTCCTCGCCGGTCGCCGCCCGGACCAGGTCGAAGCTGTGCTGCAGCGCGGCGAGCATGCCCAGTCCGAGCAGGTCGAACTTCACCAGCCCCATCCAGGCGGCGTCGTCCTTGTCCCACTGGATCACCGTGCGGTTCTCCATCCGGGCGTGCTCGATCGGCACCACCTCCCCCACCGGGCGCTCGGTGAGCACCATGCCGGCGGAGTGGATGCCCAGGTGCCGGGGAGCCTTCAGCAGCTGGGTGGCGAGGTCGGCGACCTGCGCCGGGAGCCCGTGCTCGTCGGCGGCAAGGGACGACCCCCACCGCTCCACCTGCTTCGCGAACGCGTCGCCCTGGCCCGGGCTGTAGCCCAGCGCCCGGGCGATGTCGCGGACGGCGTTCTTCGGCCGGTACTGGATCACGTTGCAGACCTGCGCGGCCCGCTCGCGTCCGTACCTGTCGAACACCCACTGGATGATCTCCTCGCGCCGGTCGGCGTCGAAGTCGACGTCGATGTCCGGCTCCTCGTCGCGCAGCGCCGACAGGAACCGCTCGAACGGCAGGTCGAAGGCGATCGAGTCGACGGCGGTGATGTTGAGCAGGTAGCAGACCGCCGAGTTGGCGGCCGACCCGCGCCCCTGGCAGAGGATGCCGCGACGGCGCGCCTCGGCCACGAT
>JAGQUI010000737.1 GCA_020438595.1 Propionibacteriaceae bacterium
CGCGAGACGGCACCTCCACCAGGCTCCCGATCCACCGGGCCGCAGCGGGGCACTTCGCCTTCGATCTGAACCTCCCGGTCGACGACGTCGATCGGGTCGAGGTCGGCTGGCCGGCCCCCGCGTTGAAGAGGGTGGTGCTGATCGACACCCCGGGGATCGCCTCGCTCTCGCCGGGGACGACCGCACGCGCCACCGGGTTCCTCGCCCCGGACGAGGCTGCGCCGGCTGCCGACGCCATCATCTACCTCCTTCGTCGGCTGCACCCGGCGGACATGCGGTTCCTCGCGGCCTTTCGGGACACGGCCGCAGGATCCTCGAGCACGACCCGGGTGAGCGCCTGCGGAGCGTCGATCCGTGCCTGCTGCAGGTAGCCGGCGAGCCGGGTCACCGCGGTCAGGCCGCGGCGGACGGCCTCGAGCCCGACACCGGTGGCCAGCCGTTGCCGGGTCCACCGTTTGGTCGCCTCACGCAGCCACGGCTGGGCGATCCGGGTGAAGTCGAGGGTGAGGTTGCCGGGATAGCCGAGCCGGCGCAGCTGCCATACCTCGCGCGGGTACTCGGCCACCCAGCCGCTGCCGGCGGCGAGGTCGGCGACCCGTTGATGGGCGTACACGAGCAGGCCACGGCCGTTGCTGTCGCGTCGCCCGGACGCGGTGAACGCCTTACGCCAGGACCGCTCGTCCCCGTCGCGCAGGCTGGGAACGTCGGCCTCGAGCAGGAACGACACGAGGCGCCCTACGACCTCCGGAGGTGTCCGGCTGGCACGCTCGTCGTGCCGACACTGGATGACGTAGGCCAGCTCCCAGCGCAGCGGCTCAGGCAGCCGGGCCAGGACGATCACCTGGTCCGAGGGAACCCGGAGCGCGGCGAACTCACGAGCGAACACCACCGGGTCCGGGCGCCCGTTCGCGCGCCACGTGCTGTGGTGGGCGTGACATAACGGCCCGGCCGCTTGCGGCCACAACAAGCATCCCGGGACGTGGCACGCCTCGGCGACCGGCGCCTTGATCGGCGGTGGCCCCGCGGCGAGCCACTGCTCGAAGTCGGGGCGCCCGGAACGTTCCCACCCTTGAGCATGTAACTGGCACAGACCTTTTCGTGCTACCCCGTACCCGCACGCCTCGACCCGGCAGGCCCGGTTCGGGCGCTGACGTGCCCAGCCCGGATCGGTGCTCGCAACGAACTCGTCCACATCGGGCCGGCCCGCCTTGGCCCACCGGTGGTGGTGCCCGGCGCACATCCCGTGCCCGCGGGCCAGCCGCTGACAGCCTTCGACCAGGC
>JAGQUI010000738.1 GCA_020438595.1 Propionibacteriaceae bacterium
ATGGGCAAGGACGTGCCGCTGCCCGAGGTGTTCAACCCCCAGCACGCCCGCTACGCCGAGGGCGGCGAGTTCAGGGCGTTGTACGAGAGCGACCCCGAGGTACAAGAGGTGGTCGACACGGCCCGCGGCATCGAGGGCCTGAAGCGCCAGTGGGGCGTGCACGCGGCCGGCGTGATCATGTCGTCGGCGCCGCTGATCGACGTGATCCCGATCATGAAGCGGGAGCAGGACGGCCAGATCATCACCCAGTTCGACTACCCGAGCTGCGAGGCGCTCGGCCTGGTGAAGATGGACTTCCTGGGCCTGCGCAACCTGACCATCCTCGACGACGCGGTGCGGAACGTGAAGACCAACCGCGACATCGACCTCGACCTCGACGCGCTGCGCCGCGACATGAGCGACCGGGCGGCGTACGAGCTGCTCGCCTCCGGAGAGACGCTGGGGGTGTTCCAGCTGGACGGGGGCGGCCTGCGCTCGCTGCTGAAGCTGATGCGTCCGGACAACTTCGAGGACATCTCGGCCACGATCGCGCTGTACCGTCCCGGGCCGATGGGCGCGGACAGCCACACCAACTACGCGTTGCGCAAGACCGGCCGGCAGAAGGTGGAGCCGATCCACCCCGAGCTGGCCGAGCCGCTGGCCGACATCCTCGACACCACCTACGGCCTGATCGTCTACCAGGAGCAGATCCAGCAGATCGCCCAGCGGGTCGCCGGCTACACCCTCGGCGGCGCGGACCTGCTGCGCCGGGCGATGGGCAAGAAGAAGAAGGAGGTGCTGGAGGCCGAGTTCGAGCCGTTCAGCGCCGGCATGAAGGCCAACGGGTTCTCCGCCGCGGCGATCAACAAGCTGTGGGAGATCATGGTCCCGTTCGCCGCCTACGCCTTCAACAAGGCGCACTCCGCGGCCTACGGCGTGGTCTCCTACTGGACCGCCTACCTGAAGGCGAACTACCCGGCCGAGTACATGGCGGCCCTGCTGGAGTCGGTGAAGAACGACAAGGACAAGACCGCCCTGTACCTCGGCGAGTGCCGCCGGATGGGCATCCGGGTGCTGCCACCGGACGTGAACACCTCCGAGGGCATGTTCACCCCGGTCGGGGAGGACATCCGCTACGGGCTCGCCGCCATCCGCAATGTCGGCGACAACGTGGTGAAGGGCATCGTCGAGGCCCGCGGCGAGCGGGGGCCGGCACGTGACTTCAACGGGTTCCTCGACCAGGTGCCGCTGGTGGTCTGCAACAAGCGGGTGATCGAGTCGCTGATCAAGGCCGGCGCG
>JAGQUI010000073.1 GCA_020438595.1 Propionibacteriaceae bacterium
CGACGGACAGCTACCTGGGCGTCACCCTCGCCCTCGTCGGGTCGGCGGCGATGAGCCTGGCGGTCGCATCGCTCCTGCTGGGGCTGGACCGCGGTACCCCGGGGACGGACCTGGTCGCGGCGACGGCGCGGATGGAACAGCTGAAGGGCAGGAAGTCCTCGGTCGCCGGGCTGCTGGTCGATGCCGCCACCGCCGCTCCCGTCCGCACCGTCGTGTTCGCCTGCGACGCCGGCGTCGGCTCCTCCGCCATGGGGGCCACGATGCTGCGCAGGAAGCTCGCTTCGGCCGGACTGGGCGACGTGCAGATCGTCAACTGTGCCGTCCGCGAACTCGATCCGGACGCGGAGCTGGTGATCACCCAGTCCCGGCTCACCGAGCGGGCCCGGCTCCGCTCACCCGACGCGATCCACCTCTCGGTGGATGACTTCATCGACTCCCCGGTCTACGACGACGTCGTCGACCTGCTCGGCCGGCAGGTCCGGCCACCCGACCCGGCGCGGTCCGGCGTGCCGGCGGTGCCGCGGGCAGGGGCGCCGGGCATCGCAGAGCTGCTCTCGCCGTCGATGGTCCGCATCCATCCCGGCACGGCCACCCGGGACGAGGCGTTGCGGGAGGCGACGGACCTGCTGGTCGCGGCCGGTGCGGTCACCCCCGCCTACTACGAGGCGATGTGGGACCGGGAGCGGGCGGCCTCGACCTACATGGGGCACCAGCTCGCGATCCCGCACGGCACGAGCGAGGCGCAGGACGCCGTGCTCGCCGCGGCGATCAGTCTCGTCCGCTACGACGGCGGGGTCGACTGGGACGGCCACCGGGCGACGTTCGTGGTCGGCATCGCGGGCAAGGGCAACGACCACCTGGGCGTGCTCGCCCGGATCGCCGTCCTGTTCTCCGACGACGCGGCGATCGAGGGGCTCCGTGCGGCCACCACTCCCGAGCAGCTGTTCGCCGGGGTGGCCGAGGCCTGCGCCTGATCCGGCGCCGGCCGACTCGGTCCGGCTCAGCCGTCGATGACCGCGACGAGTTCGTCGAGGAAGTCGGGGAGGTTGGTGCCGTGGTGCATGAGCCGCTGGACGCTGTCGTGCTCGCTGAACACCTCGACCAACTGCTCGAACACCGTCTGGAACGCGGCCCGGTCGCTCTCGGAGAACGCGACCATGACGACCACCTGCACCCGCGACTCGCCCCACGGGATCGGCCGGTCGGCCATGCCCACCGCGATCGCCGTGCGGCTGGCCGTCATGCTCAGCGCGTGCGGCACGGCCAGTTCGTCGGTGAACGCCGTCGACGACATCCGCTCCCGTTCGATGCTCCGCTCGACGTAGTCGTCGTCGATCACCCCCTCGGCGACCAGCAGTGCCCCGAGCCGGCGGATGATCGACTCCTCGTCGGCGTCCGGGTCGAGGTCGCGGACGAACGCCCCCGGGGCGAAGTACTTCTCCAGTTCCGTGCGGAGCCGGGCCAGCCGGCGGATCCGGCGCACCCGCATCGCTGCGGCGTGGACCCGCTCGACGTCCGCGTCGGTGAGGAACAGCGGGATCACCACGATGCGGTCACTCGACTCGGGCGGCGGAATCGTGGTGAGCACGAGGTCGGAGTCGATGGACGCCCAGTCCGGGTCGGCCCGGGTCTCCACCCGCACCACCTCGAGCGTGCTGCCGAGCGACCGGTCGAGGCTCGAGCGCAGCAGGCTGTCCAGGTCGTGGTAGCCCGGGCACACGATCGTCGCGGTCGGTGGGGTGGCGTCGCTGCGGCTGCGCTCCAGCCGGGCTCCGACGTGCATGGCGATGTAGGCGATCTCCTCGTCCACGACAGGGATGCCCAGCCGCTCGTTCAGCCTGGTCGCGATGTACACCGCCACCTCGAAGATCATCGGGTAGGACGCCTTCAGGGTGCGGGTCAGGGGGTTGCGGGACCACTCCGATCCCGGTGCGCGTTCGAGCAGGTTCTGGACGTGCAGGATCAGCCGCCAGGTGAAGTCCTCGCCCGAGAGGTCGATCAGGAACTCGGCGGACGCGGCGTCGCAGGCGTCGAGGACGGCCTGGCTGACGGTCGGGTTGACCCGCTGCCGGGCGACCGTCTGCACCGCCTCCAGTCGAGGCGCCGCGATCCGGCTCAGCACGACGGTGGTGAGGAACTCCCGGTCACCCTCGTTGAACCGGATGCCGAAGTGCCGGATCGCCAGCTCGTCCAGTACCTCGCCGACGGCGACCGAGTCGTCCCGGGCGAGCGTGGTGCCGGTCGCCAGCGGCCGGCCGCGCGCGACCCGGTCGGCCGCGATCGCCACGTGCATGAGCACGTCGGCGATCGCGTACTCGTTGACGAAGTAGCCGAGCCGGCCGAGGGCGTCCACCAGGTCGCTCTTGAACCGCGCGTACGCCTCCGCGCCGACCGACCCCTCGCCGAGCACCCGCATCAACGCGGGGAAGTCGAGCGACTGCATCTCGGTCTGGTCGTGCACGAGCCGGCTGAGCACCCTGCGGTGCGCCATCTCGGTGCCCTGCAGCCAGATCTGCGATCCCTGGCGTTCCAGGGTCAGGCCGCTGCCGCTGACGAACGAGCGGACGCGGGCGAGGTCGCTCTCCACGGTGGCGGAGCTGACGTAGATCTCGTCGGCGGTGTCGTGCACGTCCAGCGGGGTGTCCGACTCGAGCAGCCGGCGCACCAACTGGTGCAGTCGGGCGCGGGGCGTGCCCGGTTCGACCGCGTCCTCCCGGAGCGCCGCACGGGCGGCCGGCCCCGCGCGGTACCCCTGGGTGCCGGACTCCACCACGACGCCGTCGGCCACCCGTGCGTTGAGCGCGGCCACGTAGGTCCGTACCGAGCGCGGTGTGACGCCCAGGTAGTCGGCGAGGGACGCAGCGGTCACCCAGTTCCCGGCACCCACCAGGCGGGTGAGCAGCTTGTTCTGCCGGGATCTCGACACCGCTCCGCCTCCTGAGCCGGACTGGTCCCGGGGTCCTCACGCGACACCGGGCGCACCCACAGTCAAACACGCCCGGCTATGCCGAGGAACTCTCCTCGCCGGGTCCGTCGCGGCATTATTGCGCCAGCCGCCGCAGCGCGGTGGACGGCGAGTCGGATTCCTCTGTGCAGTGTTCCTTCCGCCCCTGCGGAAACTGCTGTGGTTGAGGCCACCCCGGCTGCCGCCCAATGATGTGTGGGAGGGAGGCATCAGTGAGGATCCTTGTGGTGTGCGGTGCGGGGGCGTCGAGCACGTTCGTCGCGCAGCGCATCAACGGTGCGGCACGGACCCGGGAACTTCCCTGGTCCGCGGTTGCGACCAACGAGGTGTCACTGCCGGAGGAACTGGAATGCAGCGACCTCGTTCTCGTCGGGCCGCACTTCGCGGCGCACCTCGAACAGATCAGGCAACTCGCCGCACCGCACGGTGTCGGCGTCGTCCTGATGGACGCGAATGCCTTCTCCGACCTCGACGGCACCCAGGCCCTGGCCCTCGTCGAGGCAGCAGTGCAAGACGGTACCGCCCGGTCCGTCCATCCCTGACCATCCCGGCGGCCGCACGGACGCGGACGACCGGTCCACACCGAGAGAGGACAACGACACACATGACTGCAGCAACAGCAGCACCCAAAGCGGGAGGCGCGCGGGTAGCAGTGCAGAAGTTCGGCACCTTCCTGTCGAACATGGTGATGCCGAACATCGCGGCGTTCATCGCCTGGGGCTTCATCACGGCGATCTTCATCCAGGCCGGCTGGATCAACCTGGGCTTCGGGTTCGACTCGGTGACCGGCGAGGGGGGCCTTCCCGGCGACAGCTGGGTCGCCCTGCTGGGCGGCTGGGGTCCTGACGGCGGCGGCATCGTCGGCCCGTCGATCACCTACCTGCTGCCCCTGCTGATCGGCTACACCGGCGGCAAGATCGTCTACGACACCCGCGGTGGCGTGGTCGGTGCGATCGCCACGATGGGCGTGATCACCGGTACCACGGTGCCGATGTTCATGGGCGCCATGATCATGGGCCCGCTGGGTGGCTGGTCGATGAAGAAGCTGGACGCGATCTGGGAGCACCGGATCCGGCCCGGCTTCGAGATGCTGGTGAACAACTTCTCCGCAGGCATCTGGGCGATGATCCTGGCCATCTTCGGCTTCTTCGTGATGGGGCCGATCGTGAACGCCTTCTCCTCGGCCGCGGGTGTGGGCGTGGAGTGGCTGGTGAACGCCGGCCTGCTGCCGTTGACCTCGATCCTGATCGAGCCGGCGAAGGTGTTGTTCCTGAACAACGCGATCAACCACGGCATCCTGACTCCGCTGGGGACCCAGCAGGTGGTCGAGATGGGCAAGTCGGTGTTGTTCCTGCTCGAGGCGAACCCCGGCCCGGGCCTGGGCCTGCTGGTGGCCTACATGCTGTTCGGGAAGGGTTCGGCGAAGGCGTCGGCGCCGGGTGCGGCGATCATCCACTTCTTCGGTGGCATCCACGAGATCTACTTCCCGTACGTGCTGATGAAGCCGATCCTGATCCTGGCCATGATCGCTGGTGGCATGACCGGTGTGTTCATCAACGTCGCGTTCAACGTGGGCCTGCGCGCCCCGGCCGCCCCCGGCTCGATCATCGCGGTGTACCTGCAGACCGCGACGGACAGCTACCTGGGCGTCACCCTCGCCGTGTTCGGTGCGGCTGCGGTCACGGCGGTCGTGGCGTCGATCCTGCTCGGCTTCGGTCGGGGCAAGGAGGGCGAGGACGACCTGGCCCTGGCCACCGCGGAGATGGAGGCCCTGAAGGGCAAGAAGTCCTCCGTCGCCAGTGTCCTGACCGGTGTGGCCAGCGGGCCGATCAACAGCATCGTGTTCGCCTGCGATGCCGGGATGGGTTCTTCGGCGATGGGCGCTTCGGTGCTGCGCAAGAAGATTCAGGCGGCCGGGTTCCCCGAGGTGATCGTGGTGAACAAGGCGATCGCGAACCTCGAGGACAACTTCGACGTGGTCGTGTCGCACCAGGACCTGATCGACAGGGCCAAGCAGAAGACACCGTCGGCTGTGCACGTCTCGGTGGACAACTTCATGTCCAGCCCGAAGTACGACGAGGTCGCCGAGCTGGTGAAGGAGTCGCACGGCGCCCCAAAAGCAGTTGAGCCCGAACCGGTAGTGGCCGCGGCCGCCCCGGCGCGGGCTGCGGCCGAGGCTCCGGCCGCCGCTGTCGCGGTGGCCACGACGGAGGCGCCCGCCGATGCCGAGGGAGTGCTCCAGCTCTCCTCGATCGTGCTCTCGGGCAGCGCGACCGACCAGTCGTCCGCGATCGACGAGGCGGGCACCCTGCTCGTCGCCGCCGGGGCGGTCGACGCCGGCTACGTCGGCTCGATGCACGACCGGGAGAAGTCGGTGTCCACCTACATGGGCAACCTCCTGGCCATCCCCCACGGCACGAACGAGGCCAAGGGGATGATCAAGGAATCGGCCATCTCGGTGGTCCGCTACCCGGACGGCATCGACTGGAACGGCAACCCGGTGAAGTTCGTGATCGGCATCGCCGGGGCGAACGACGAGCACCTCGAACTGCTCAGCAAGATCGCCGAGGTGTTCCTCGACCCGGATGCGGTCGCTAGTCTCGAGAAGGCAAGTACCGCCGAGGAGATCGCCGACACGTTCAAGAAGGTGAATGGGTAGATGAAAGCTGTGCACTTCGGAGCTGGGAACATCGGCCGCGGGTTCGTGGGCCTGCTGTTGCACAACGCCGGTTACGAGCTGGTGTTCGCCGATGTCGTCGAGTCGCTGATCCAGCGGCTGAAGGACGCGGACAGCTACGTCGTGCACGAAGTCGGGGAGGACCCGCGGACCCAGGAGGTCCGCGGGTTCTCCGCCCTCAACTCCGCGTCCGAGCCCCAGGCGCTCGTCGCGGCCATCGCGTCCGCCGACATCGTCACCACGGCGGTCGGCGCGCACATCCTGAAATTCGTCGCTCCGGCGATCGCCGCGGGCATCGCGGCCCGTCCGGCCGGTGCCCCGAAGGTTGCGGTGATGGCGTGCGAGAACGCCATCAACGGCACCGACATCCTCGCCGGCGAGGTGCTCAAGGCCTACACCGGCGACGACCTCGACGCGAAGGCGATCTTCGCCAACACCGCGGTCGACCGGATCGTGCCCAACCAGGACCCCGATGCGGGGCTCGACGTCACCGTCGAGACCTTCCACGAGTGGGTGATCGAGACGGGCCCGTTCAAGGCTGGCCATCCGGACATCCCCGGAGTGACCTGGGTGCCCGACCTGGAGCCCTACATCGAGCGCAAGCTGTTCACGGTGAACACCGGGCACGCGACCAGCGCCTGGTTCGGCCACGCGGCCGGGATCGAGAAGATCTCCGACGCGCTCGCCGACCCCGGGGTGGGGGCCAAGGTGCGGGCCGTGCTGGTCGAGACGGCGTCCCTCATCGTGGCCAAGCACGGCGTCGACGCCGCCACCCAGGCCGCCTACGTGGAGAAGATCCTCAAGCGCTTCGCCAACCCGTACCTGCCCGACACCACGCTGCGCGTGGGCCGGGCCCCGCTGCGCAAGCTCAGCCGCAACGACCGGTTCATCAGCCCGGCCGCGCAGCTCGCCGAGCGCGGCATGGGCAGGGACGCGCTGCTGGAGGCCATCGGCGCCGGCCTGCGGTTCGACACCCCGGACGATCCGGAAGCCGTCGAACTGCAGTCACTGCTGGCCACCGCGACCGCCGCCGAGGTGGTCGCCACGGTGACCGGGCTGCCGGAGGACCATCCGCTCTACGCGGACGTGCTCGCCGTCGTCGAGGCCCGGCAGGCCCACTGAGCACCCGCGCCGAGAACCACCCCTGGTGGCGAAGGCCCCTGCCCGGACAAGGGCCCTCGGCACCGGGGCTGGCCCTCGACGGGGAGCGGGGGCCGCTGGGGTACGATCGCCCGGTGCCGCTGACCCTGCTTGCCGAGACCGTCCTGGCCGATGGTCGCACCCTGAGCATCGTCGAGCCGGCCCCCGCCGACGCCGACGTGATCTGCGAGGTGATCCGCGAGGCGTTCGGCAACCGTCCGGTCGTCGACCCGCCGCCGCCCGCGCTGGCGGAGACCGCGGCCAAGGTTGCCGCGGCGCTGGCGGAGGGTTTCGGTGTGCTGGCCCTCGTGGACGGCGTGCCGGCGGGCATCGTGATCGTGAGCGTTGACGGCCCGATGGCCGGTATCCACCGGGTCTCGGTGCGTCCCGGACACCAGCGGCAGGGCATCGCGTCCGCGATGGTGGAGGTGTCGATCGAGCTGCTCACCGCGCGCGGCGCGTCCGCGGTGGAACTGGTCGCCCGCGAGGAGTTCCCGCAGGTGGTCGCGTGGTGGCGCCGGCACGGCTTCGTCGAGGTCGACCGCTCCGGCACCAGCCTCACCCTGGCCCGGCAGCTGCCGGTGCGGCTCGAGGCACCCACCGCCGAGGACACCCGGGCGATCGGACGCCGGCTCGCGGGCGTCGTCCGCGCCGGTGACGTGATCATCGCCTCCGGCGACCTCGGCGCGGGCAAGACCACTCTCGCCCAGGGGCTCGGGGCGGGCCTCGGCGTGGCCGGGGCGATCATCTCGCCCACGTTCGTGCTGTCCCGCGTGCACCCGTCCACGGTGGGCGGGCCCGCGCTGGTGCACGTGGACGCCTACCGCCTCGGCTCCTTCGCCGAACTGGAGGACCTCGACCTCGAGGTGTCGCTGGACGACTCGGTCACCCTCGTCGAGTGGGGCGCCGGCATCGCCGAGGGCCTCGGCGACGGGTACCTCGAGATCGACATCCGCCGCTCGCTCGACCCCGACGACGAGACCCGCTGGATCTTCCTGACCCCGATCGGCGACCGCTGGACCGCGGCCCGCCCCGAGCTGGAGGCACTGTGAGCCTGGTGCTGGGGATCGACACCGCCACCGACGTGCGGGCGGGCGTGGCCAGGGACGGCGTGACGGCGGCGTCCGGGGAGGTCCCCGACCGCCGCGCGCACGCCGAACAGCTGCTGCCGCTGGTGCGCCGGGTACTGGCCCAGGCCGGCGCGAGCCCCGCGGACCTGTCGGGGGTCGTGGTGGGGGTGGGCCCGGGGCCGTTCACGGGCCTGCGGGTCGGGGTTGCCGCCGCGATCACGATGGCCGAGGCGCTCGGCATTCCGGTCCGCGGCGTCTGCAGCCTGGACGTCGTCGCCCTCGAGTGGGCCGGCCGCCCGGACGCCCCCGGCGGTGAGTTCGCGGTCGTCTCAGACGCCAGGCGCAAGGAGGTCTACTGGGCGCGCTACGCCGCGGACGGCGCCCGCCTCGACGGTCCGTTCGTGACGGCGCCCGACGCGGTGCCCGACCTGCCGCTGGCCGGCCCCGGCGCCGAGCTGACCGGACGCACCTGCTCCGGCCCCGCCGCGGTGGACGCCGGGCTGCTCGCCGCCCACGGCGACCGGCTGCCCGACGCGGGCCTCGTCCCGCTCTACCTGCGTCGCCCGGACGCGGAGGTGCCCACCACTCGGAAGTCGACGCTGCTGCAGCCGCGAGTGGCCATGATGGGCAGGAAATGATCATCACCCACGCGCGCGGCACCGACCTGGCCGACATCCTCGAACTCGAACGTTCCGGGTTCGAGGCGTCCGAGCAGTGGTCGGAGGCCGCCTGGGCCGAGGAACTCGACTCGCCCGACCGTTGCGTGCTCGCCCGGCTCGACCGGGACGCGCGGATCATCGGGGTGGCCACCTTCAGCTGCGTCGAGGACGTCGCCGACCTGCTCCGCGTGGTCGTCCACCCGGAGGTCCGCGGCCACGGGGTCGGAGCATCCCTGGTCCGCGCCGGCCTCGAGTGGGCTGCCGCGGTGGGCGCCCAGCGCATGCTGCTGGAGGTGCGTCCCGACAACGAGCCCGCCGTGGCCCTGTACCGGCGGCTCGGGTTCGAGCCGGTGACCACCCGGCGCGACTACTACGGACCCGACCGGCACGCGCTGGTGATGCTGCGCGGGCTCGGCGGTGACGACACCTGGGCGGTCGCATGAGCGGTCCGCTGATCCTCGGCATCGAGTCGTCCTGCGACGAGACCGGCGTCGGCATCGTCCGCGGCCACGAACTGCTCGCCAACGAGGTCGCCTCGTCGGTGGAGGAGCACGTCCGGTTCGGCGGCGTGGTGCCGGAGGTGGCCAGCCGCGCACACCTGCAGGCCCTCGTCCCGACCCTGCGCCGGGCGTGCGAGACCGCCGACGTCGACCTGTCGGAGGTGGACGCGATCGCCGTCACCGCCGGGCCCGGCCTGATGGGCGCCCTGGTGGTGGGCCTCGCCGCGGCGAAGGCGCTCGCCGTCGCGCTGGACAAGCCGCTCTACGGGCTGAACCACCTCGTCGGGCACGTCGCGGTTGACCTGCTCGACCACGGCCCGCTGCCGCAGCCCTGCGCGGCCCTGCTGGTCTCCGGCGGGCACACGTCCCTGCTGGCCGTGAACGACATCACCGGCGACATCGTGGAACTCGGTGCGACCATCGACGACGCCGCGGGCGAGGCCTACGACAAAGTGGCCCGGCTGCTCGGCCTGCCCTACCCGGGCGGCCCCGTGATCGACCGGGCCGCAGCGGAGGGCGACCCTACCGCGATCGCGTTCCCGCGGGGGCTCACGGCATCGAAGGACCTCGTCAAGCACCGGTTCGACTACTCGTTCTCAGGGCTGAAGACCGCGGTGTCGCGCTGGGTGGAGACCCGCCGCCGTGACGGGCTGGACGTGCCGGTGAACGACGTCGCCGCGTCCTTCCAGGAGGCGGTCTGCGACGTGCTCACCGCGAAGGC
>JAGQUI010000739.1 GCA_020438595.1 Propionibacteriaceae bacterium
CGCAAATCGTGGGCGACGTCGGAGACGAACCGGCGCTGGAGCTCGTTGACCCGCTCGAGGTCGGTGATCTGGGCGGTGAGCCGGTCGGCCATGGTGTTCACCGCGGTGCCGAGCCGGGCCACCTCGTCGCGGCCCCGCACCGGGATCCGCACGTCGAGGTCGCCGGCGGCGACCGCCTCGGCCATCTGCCGGGTGCGGGTGAGTGGACGGGCCACCATGGCGGCCAGCCCTGCCGCGACCAGCACCGAGGCGACCACGATCAGGGACGAGAAGAGCAGCAGGGTCGTTCGCAGGTCCGGGACCGGGTCGAGGACGTCGCCACGGTGCAGGGCGCGGACGACCAGCCACGAGTCCGCGCCGCTGCCGCCGCCTCCCGCGACGAGACCGAACCCGAGCACGTAGTCGCCGCACGTCTCGCTCCAGGTGCCCGAACTGCCGGGCTCCCAGTCGCCCGCCGCGTAGCCGCTCACCTGTTGCGAGGCGAGGCACTGCGGCGCCTCGGCGAGCAGGTCGCTGCCCGACAGGAAGGAGAACTGGTGGGCCAGGCGTTGCTGAACACCAGCGGAGAGCGGTTCGAGTGGAATGATGAAGCCCTGCATCGGGGCGTCGAGGCTGCTGACATCGCTCAGGGTGTCCAGCTTCAGCTCGTCGACCGTCACGGCCGCCGGATGGGCGAGCGCCGCAGCGGCGACCTCTTCCGCGTTGGGTCCCACAGCCGTCCGGGCCATCTGTTCGAGCTGCGCGGTGAACTGGTCGGTCGCCCACTGCGTCGTGGTCAGGGTGAGCGCTGCGCAGGCCGCGACCACCACCGCCACCAGCGCCAGCGCGATCCGCCAACGCAGGCCGAGCCCCTTCATGGCTTCTCCATCCGGTAGCCGATCCCCCGCACGGTCACGATCAGCGACGGCCGGGCCGGGACCGGTTCGACCTTGGCCCGCAGCCGCTGCACCACCGCGTCCACCAGCCGGGAGTCCCCGGCGTAGCCGTAGTCCCAGACCCGCTGCAACAGCTGGTGGCGGCTCAGCACCCGGCCGGCGTGCTCGGCAAGCTCGACCAGCAGCCGCAATTCGGTCGGCGTGAGCGGCACCGGCTCGCCGTCCCGGGTGACGGCCATCGCCGCCGGATCCACGATGAGCGGGCCGAACCGGAGCTGGCCGTCCTCCGGCGCGGGGGTGGATCGCCGGAGGACGGCCTTGATCCGGGCGTCCAGCACCCGGGGCTCGGCGGGCTTGGTGACGTAGTCGTCGGCACCGCACTCGAGGCCGGCGACGATGTCG
>JAGQUI010000740.1 GCA_020438595.1 Propionibacteriaceae bacterium
GGCGATGATGTCGTCCTGGGTGGCCTTGGAGAGCACGTTGAAGAAGGCGCTGTAGCCGGCCACTCGGACGATCAGGTCGCGGTGCCCCTCGGGGTGCGCCTGAGCGTCCAGCAGCGTGGCCCGGTCGACCACGTTGTACTGCACGTGGAAGCCGTCGAGCCGGTTGAAGAACGCGCGCAGCAGCATCACCAGCTTCGCCCGGTCGGCTGCGGTCGCGAGCACCTGCGGGGTGACCTTCTGGTTCAGCAGCACCCCACCGGTGATCCGGTGCGTGTCCAGCTTCGAGACCGACTTGAACACCGCCGTCGGGCCGTGGGTGTCCGCTCCGTGGCTGGGGGAGCAGCCCTCCGCCAGCGGCTCGCCCGCGTGGCGGCCGTCCGGCGTGGCCATCGTGGACGCGCCCTGCGGCACGTTCGCCGAGATCGACGACGTGCCCGCGTAGTAGCCGCCGCCGATCGGGCCCCGGCCGTAGCGGGTGTTGTGGTGGGCGAAGATCTCGTCGATGCAGCTGTCGTAGGCCCGCACCAGCAACTGGTCGACCTCGTCGTCGTCGTTGCCGTACTTCGGCGCCGCCGCGAGCAGTCCCTGGATCTCCGCGCCGCGCTCGCCGGCGAAGTCGTTCAGCAACGCGTCCCACAGCTCGGCGGCCGTGACCGTCCGCTCCTCGAAGACGCACTTCCGGATCGCGGCCAGCGAATCACCCAGGTTCGCGATGCCGACCTGCAGGCCCGAGACGAAGTCGTAGACCGCGCCGCCCTCCTTGATCGGCCGGCCGCGATCGAGGCAGTCCTCGACCAGCGTCGAGCACAGGACATCGGCGACGTTCTCCTCCAGCGCCGTGTCGCAGGCCGCGTCCAGGATCACGCAGTGCCGCTGGAACTCGCGGACGGTGACGTCCCAGGCCGCCATCAGCTCCTCGAAGTCGGTCATCTCGGTGAAGTGCCTGACCGGGGTGGCGAGCTTCGTGCCGGTGGCCGGGTCGACCCCGTTGTTCATCGCGACCAGCAGGGTCTTCGGGAAGTTCAGGAAGCTCATCCCGGTGCACCGGTAGCCCCACTTGCCGGGGACGGCCACCTCGACGCAGCCGATCGCGGAGTAGTTGTAAGCATCCTCGGGCGCCACGCCCTTCTCCACCATCGACGGGATGATCACCTCGTCGCTGTTCAGCGCCGGCATGCCGAACCCCAGCCGCATCACCTCGACGCACTCCGCCATGAAGTCGTCGCCCAGCCCGCGGTGGTAGCGCACGGTCAGGTTCGGCTGCGGCAGCTTCGTCT
>JAGQUI010000741.1 GCA_020438595.1 Propionibacteriaceae bacterium
GATGGATGCCCGCGGTGGGTGATGTTCGTCGGGCTTGGGGTTTCGGGGGTTCTGGTGTCGGCGGCGGGGCGGGTTCGGGGGTGGTCGGGACGGCTTTGGGTCGGGCCTGGTAGGCCTGCGCGGGGGTCTGGTCGGGCTGCAGTGCTTGGTGGGCGCGTTGGGTGTTGTAGTAGGCGTCGAACTCCTCGACGAGCTGGATCAACTGCTTGGTTGTGCGGATCGGCCGGTTCGAGTCGAGGAACTTGCCGAGGGTCTGGTGCAGCCGTTCGTTCTTGCCCTGGGTGGTGGGTTTGCCCGGACGGCCGGTGATCGGGGTGACGCCCTGGCGGCGCAGGAATGCTTCGAGTTGGGAGGTTCCGCCACGGCGGGACTGGTTGAACGCAGCGCCGTTGTCGGTCAGGAACCGTGCGGGGGCGCCGTGACGGCCGATCGCTATCGAGACCGCGGTTATCGCCGCTTCGCTGGTCTCCGACCTGGCCACGTGGGAGGCCAGGATGAACCGGGAGTGGTCGTCCTCGACCTGCAACACGCACCGTTTCGAACCTGCCGCGTCATCGAGACGGACTTCGACTCCGTCGAGTTGCCAGCACCCGTTCGGGTCGGGGTAGCGGAACCGGCGGTAGGAGGCCCGGGGTCGTTTCGCCGGTTCCGGGGTGACCACCCCGTGGCGGGTGAAGATCCGTGCCAGCGTGGCCCGCGATGGCGGGGTGTGGCCCTGACGGCGCATCGCTGCGGCCACGGACAACGGGCCGTGGTCCCACCCGGCCCGTTTCAGGTCGGCACGCACCTGCAGTGCGATCGCCTCCACCTCCTCGCTGGTGCGCCGAGCCACCGATCTCGGAGCCGGCTGGCGGGCCTTCACCGCGGCGAGCTTGCCCTCCGACTTCGCCCGGGCCCGGACCTTGTAGAACTCGGCCCGCGAGACGCCGTGTTCACGACAGAACCGGGTCACCTCACCCCGGCGGGGCTGATCGGTGAAGTTGATGATCAGTTGACGAACACGAGCGTCGATACGGGCAGCCATGGCCAGCGACACTCGCCGCCGCCGCCCCCGTCGAGCACAACTGTCCACGAACCCGGTGAGACACAACCGTCCACACCAACCGTCCACGAAGGTTGAGACAGATCTGTCCACGAAGCCCTGAGACATAACCGTCCACGAAGGTGTGAGACTTCACAGACCTTGCGAACCGGAAGGGAACCGTCCCCGCGAACCGAAAAGGGGACAGACCTTGCGAACCGGAAAGGAACCGTCCCCGCGAACCGAAAAGGG
>JAGQUI010000742.1 GCA_020438595.1 Propionibacteriaceae bacterium
CCCCACCAGTAGACTGCGGCGCGCCGGCCGGAGTGGTGGAACTGGCAGACACGCAGGATTTAGGTTCCTGTGCCCCAGGGCGTGAGGGTTCGAGTCCCTTCTCCGGCACGCTGGCGCTACCGGTCCCTGGTGATGCCGAACGCGCCCATCAGCTCGTCCAGCTGCGCGCGGGCCCAGACATACGCGTCCGGGGTCGTGTGGCCGCGGTACTGGGTTTCGATCACCATGATCAGCATCAGGTAGAGCGTGTACAGCCGGCGGCGCCGGCGCTCGTCGTCGGTGAGCGGGGCCCGCCCGTAGCCGGCGATGAACGCGGATGGGTCGCCGAACACCGGCAGGTCGAGGCCGGTGAACCCGGCCTCGATCAGCGGATCGCCGTAGAAGGCCCGCTCGTGGTCGATGATGGCGACGATCCGTCCGTCCCGGACCATGGTGTTGCCGTCCCACAGGTCCCACTCGACGAACCGCGGTTCGGTCACCGCGTCGAGCAGGGGGAGGTGGTCGGCGACCAGGCTCCGGAGCGGGCCGTAGCTCCAGCCGAGGTCGACCGCCCTGCGTTCGCCGTCCCGGAGTACGTCCTCGATCATCCCTCCGAACGCCTCCCGCCAGGTGGGGAAGCCGGGCCCGGCCAGCCTCCCGAAGTGCGGGCCGACGATGCTGTTGAGCTCTGCGTTCGCCGCGCCCAGCAGCCGGTTGTACGCGGCGGTCTCGGCCGGGGTGAGCCGATCCTCGTGGTCGAGGACGGCGAAGTTCTCCGCGTCCACGAACGGCATGAAGAACCACTCGGCGTCGCACAGGTCGCGCGCGGTGTCGTAGTGGTGGACCCCGGGGACGGGCACGTCGGTGCGCGTCCCCACCAGTTCGAGCGCGGCCACCTCGTTGGCCATCAGGTCTCGCTCGTAGGTCATCACGACCACCCCGGGTGGCGGCGCGACCTTGAGCACCACCGCGCGACCGTCGGCCAGACGGATGCGGTAGGCGACGTTGAACCAGCCGTGGCCCAGTTCGGTGGCGAAGTCGTCGTGCGTGACGACCTGGCGGGCCCCGTAGGCGCGGGCCACCATCGCCCGCAGGACCTCAGGCGGCTGGCGGTTCTTCGTGATGCTCTCCACAGGCCGACTCTCGTATCGTGGTCAGCGAGATCGCTCGGACAGGAACGACTCGATTCGCGCGGTGGTGGCCGCGCCGGATGTCCCCAGCTGCACCGCGTGGAGACGCGCACCCCCGTTCACAAGCGCGATTCGCCGGTGGTGTCATCTGAAGTGTTCAGT
>JAGQUI010000743.1 GCA_020438595.1 Propionibacteriaceae bacterium
GCTTGCCGATGTTCGCCTCGACGCGGAACTCGCGCTTCATCCGGTCGATCATGACCTCGAGGTGCAGCTCGCCCATGCCGGCGATGATGGTCTGGCCGGTCTCCTCGTCGGTGTGGACGCGGAAGGTCGGGTCCTCCTCGGCCAGCCGCTGGATGGCCGCGGACAGCTTCTCCTGGTCGGACTTGGTCTTGGGCTCGATCGCCTGCTCGATCACCGGCGCAGGGAAGTCCATCGACTCCAGCACGACGGGGTTGGCCGGGTCGCAGAGGGTCTCGCCGGTGGTGGTGTCCTTCAGGCCCATCACCGCGATGATCATGCCGGCGCCGATCTCGTCGATCTCCTCACGCTTGTTCGCGTGCATCTGGTAGATCTTGCCGATCCGCTCCTTGCGACCCTTGGTCGAGTTCAGCACCTGCTGGCCGGCCTTGAGCACGCCGGAGTAGACCCGGATGTAGGTCAGCTTGCCCAGGTGCGGGTCGGCGGCGATCTTGAACGCCAGCATCGCCAGCGGCTCCTCGTTGGAGGTGTGCCGCTCGACCAGCTCGTCCGGGTGGCCCGGCTTGAAGCCCTCGATGGCGGGGATGTCCAGCGGGGAGGGCAGGTAGTCGATCACCGCGTCCAGCATCGGCTGCACGCCCTTGTTCTTGAACGAGGTGCCGCAGATCACCGCCGTGATCTTGTTGGCGATCACGGCCCGGCGGATGGCGCCCTTGATCTGGGCGACGCTGAGCTCCTCGCCGGTCTCCTCCGACTCCAGCCACGCCTCGGCGAACTCGTCGTCGTGGTCGGCCAGCACGTGGATCAGTTCCTCGCGCGCGGTCGCGGCGGCGTCGGCCATGTCGGCCGGGATCTCCTCGACGGTGTAGTCCTCGCCGATCTTGGTCTCGCCGTGCCACATCAGCGCGCGCATGCCGACCAGGTCGACCACGCCGGTGAAGTTGGCCTCGGCGCCGATCGGGAGCTGCAGGACGGCCGCGACGGCGTGCAGCCGCTCGCGGATCGTCTTCACGCAGTAGTCGAAGGACGCGCCGGTGCGGTCCAGCTTGTTCACGTAGCAGATCCGGGGCACGCCGTAGCGGGTGGCCTGGCGCCACACGGTCTGGCTCTGCGGCTCGACGCCGGCCACACCGTCGAACACCGCGACCGCACCGTCCAGCACGCGCAGCGAGCGCTCGACCTCGATCGTGAAGTCGACGTGGCCGGGCGTGTCGATGATGTTGATCTGGACGTCCTTCCAGAAACAGGTCGTCGCGGCGGACGTGATC
>JAGQUI010000744.1 GCA_020438595.1 Propionibacteriaceae bacterium
CAGGTGAAGCCGATCGCGAGCACGTCGGTGTCGTGGGCGGGGGAGAGCCAGAGGTCGTCGCCGGCCACCGTGCGCAGTTCGGTCATGTGCAGGGCCGCGCTGAGGTCGGTGCCGATCGCGCGCAGCGCCGCGAGCGCCTCGACGGCGTGGGCCCGGGGCACGAAGTACTCACTCTGCAACTCGTCGCCGACGCTCGGGGTGCCGTCCAGGCGGAAGTGGGGCAGGCGGTCCCAGGCCGGACCGGGGGTACCCACCGGGGTGGTGCGGGCATCGGGCGGGCGCACCGGTGCGCCCGGGGCGCCGAAGAACCCGGCGCGGTGCTCCCGCGAGCGCGACTTCACCAGGGCGCTGCGCACCGGGCCCACCCAGGTGGTGAAGAGGCTGACCGAGAAGGCGGCGGCGAAGATCTCGTCGAGCTCGTGCTCCACACGCTGCCAGGCCAGCTCCTCGAAGGACTGCTGCAGGACGTCGAAGGCCGGCTCGATCGCCACGGTGACCCGGGTGGCGACACCGAACGTCCCGTAGGACATCACCGCCGCGGCCAGTTCGCCGCCGGCGATCCGGCGCACCTCCCCGTCCGGCCCGACCACGTCCAGCGCGCGGACGAGGGTGGCGAGCATGCCGGTGGCATCGCCCGAGCCGTGCGTGGCGGTCGCGACGGCGCCGCCGAGCGAGATGTGCTGCAGCGACGGCCAGGCCGCGATCGCCCAACCCTGTTCGTGCAGCCTGCGGCCGAGGTCGCCCAGCCGGATCCCCGCTCCGACGGTCGCGGTGCCCCCGTCCGGGTCGATCACGAGGCCGGGGTCCAGCCGGTCGAGGGCGACGATCGTGCCCCCGGAGTCGGCGCAGGGACTGAAGGAGTGGCGGGTGCCGAGCGCGTGCACCCGCCGCGCCCGGGCGACCACCTCCTGCAGCTCGGCCAGGCTCGCCGGGTGCTCGACCGGGGCCGACCAGGTGAGGTTGCCGGCCCAGTTCCGTTCCGGTGCAGCCATGCGCGCCACTCTAGCCACGCCCGGATCACCCTTGCGGGTGCCGCGGACGGGCCGGGCGGCGGATACGATCGGAGCGTGGATGCCGGGTCGGAACCGCGCGGGGACGCCGCGGCGCGGCTGCGGACCTGGGGACGCAACGCCTGGCTGCTGCTCGGGATCCTGCTGCTCGCCGGGGCCGTGTTCTGGCTGCTGTCGATGTTCTCCGGCGTCGTGGTGCCGTTGGTCCTCGCCTTCGTGATCGGCGCGCTGCTGGTGCCGGTGGTGACCT
>JAGQUI010000745.1 GCA_020438595.1 Propionibacteriaceae bacterium
GGTGCCGAGCCGCCTCTCCCCACAGACCATCGTCCTCGCCGCCGTCTCGGTGGCGGGTGTCCTCGTCAGTGTCGCCATGGTGCTGGTGGGGCTGCCCGAGGCGACCCCCGCCCAGTCGGTGCTGCTGGAACTGTCCTCGCTGCCACTGTCGGTCTCGGTCGGTGCCGGCGTGCTGATCCTGCACCGGCGTGCCGACAAGCCGATCGGGCCGCGCTCCCGGGCCGCGCTCGCCGTCGGGTTCGCCGTCGGCGCGTTCGGCCTGCTGATGATGGCCTGGGCCTATCTGGTCGGCCCCCGTGACCTCGTCCACGCCGGCCAGGTGCTGGTCTGGCTGGGCCTGCTGGCGGCGCTGCTGGTGATGATCCGACGGCAGCCGCGGCAACGGATGACCCGGTTCCACGTCCCCGAGGACGAGGACGCACCGGCTTCTGCTGACCGGGGCCAGACCCCGTCGTTATAGTCATCGGGTGAGCTCAGCGACGAACCCGAAGGAGCTGGCCCGCGAGGCCGCCGCCGCCCTGACCGAACGCCTCGGCGTCGGCTCGATCGACCTGGCCCTGGTGCTCGGTTCCGGCTGGTCCGGGGCGTCCACCGGCCTCGGCGAACCGATCGGCGAGTGCCTGCTGGAGGAGCTCCCCGGCTTCGCGAAGCCCGTGGTGGCCGGGCACGGCGGGGCACTGAAGCTGATCCGGACGCCGGCCGGCAAGGTGGCCGCCCTGTTCACCGGGCGCACCCACTTCTACGAGGGACGCGGCGTCGCAGCCGTCGTGCACGGCGTCCGCACCGCGGCGGCGGCCGGCGCGACCGCGATCGTCCTGACCAACGGCTGCGGCGGCCTGCACGTCGAGTGGGCGCCCGGCACCCCGGTGCTGATCCGCGACCACATCAACCTCACCGGGGCCACGCCGCTGGAGGGCGCCACATTCATCGACCTCACCGAGGCCTACTCCGCGCGGCTGCGGGCACTGGCCCACGAGGTCGACGCATCGCTCGCCGAGGGGGTCTACGTCCAGTTCCGCGGGCCCCAGTACGAGACCCCCGCCGAGGTGAGGATGGCGCAGTTCCTCGGCGGCGACCTGGTCGGCATGTCGACCACGCTGGAGACGATCGCCGCCCGCGAGGCCGGCCTCGAGGTGCTCGGCGTCTCGCTGGTCACCAACCCCGGCGCGGGCATCTCGCCCACACCACTGGAGCACGCCGAGGTGATCGAGGCCGGGAAGGCCGCCGAGCCGCGGCTGCGCGGCCTGCTGGC
>JAGQUI010000746.1 GCA_020438595.1 Propionibacteriaceae bacterium
GGTGTTCCAGTCGTTCAACCTGTTCCCGAACATGACTGCCCTCGGCAACTGCGTGATCGCGCAGCGGCAGGTGCTCAAGCGCTCGAAGTCGGAGGCGATCGAGATCGCCAAGAAGAACCTGGAGCTGGTCGGGCTGTCGGACCGGATGAGCTACCACCCGGCCAAGCTGTCCGGTGGCCAGCAGCAGCGGGTCGCGATCGCCCGGGCGCTGTCGATGGACCCGAGGGTGATGCTCTTCGACGAGCCCACCGCCGCGCTCGACCCCGAACTCGTCGGTGACGTGCTCGCCGTGATGCGCGACCTGGCCGAGGCCGGCATGACCATGATCGTGGTCACCCACGAGATGCTGTTCGCCCGAGACGTGTCCGATCGCACGATCTTCATGGACGGCGGCGTGATCGTCGAGGAGGGCCCGTCCGCGGAGTTGATCACCACTCCGAAGGAGAAGCGGACGCAGGTGTTCCTCAAGCGCGTGCTCGACCCGACCCACATCGAGGACTCCGAGCTGGGCGAGACCGAGCCCGATTGAGGTCCGGCTTCCCGCACCGCTTAGGATGGGGTGGCCGTCGCGCTGAGGCGTGACGCTCTTGCCGCGCAATCAGGAAGCGAACAGTCGTGGGTCTACTGGACAAGATGCTGCACATGGGCGAGGGCCGGCAGCTGAAGAAGCTGAAGGTCGTCTCGGACCAGGTGAACTCGATCGAGCCCGACTTCGAGGCCATGTCGGACGACGAGCTGCGCGGCCAGACCGACGAGTTCAAGAGGCGCTACGAAGAGGGCGAGTCGCTCGACGCGCTGATGCCGGAGGCGTTCGCCACCGTGCGCGAGGCCAGCCGGCGGGTGCTCGGCAAGCGCCACTTCGACGTCCAGCTCCAGGGCGCGGCCGCCCTGCACTGGTGCAACATCGCCGAGATGAAGACCGGTGAGGGCAAGACCCTCGTCGCCGTCCTCGCGTCCTACCTGAACGCGCTCACCGGCAAGGGCGTCCACGTGGTCACCGTGAACGACTACCTGGCCCAGTTCCAGTCCGAGCAGATGGGCCGGATCCACCACTTCCTGGGCCTGAAGGTGGGCGCGATCCTCTCCCACATGACCCCGGTCGAGCGGCGCGAGGCCTACGCCTGCGACATCACCTACGGCACCAACAACGAGTTCGGCTTCGACTACCTGCGCGACAACATGGCGCTCAGCGTCGACGACTGCGTGCAGCGCGGCCACTACTA
>JAGQUI010000747.1 GCA_020438595.1 Propionibacteriaceae bacterium
GCCCACGGCCTGGACGCAGGCCAGTACACGTTCAACTACGTCGCCGGCTGGGCCGCCCAGGCCGCCACACCGGAGCACAGCATCGAGGCTGTCGTCGCGGAGACCGGGGCACGGGTGATCGCCACGGCCGACACGATCCTGGCCCACACCAAGCCCGCCGACCTCGAGACCCGGCTGGTCGACGCCGTCGCTGAGGACCTCGGCGTCACCGCCGCTGTTGCACCCAGGGCGGCCACGCGGCCGGCCGAGGCTGAAGTGTGGGAGACCTTCACGCCCACACCGAGTCCCGGGGCTCAGGAAGAGGCTCGCAGACCGATCCCGCTGGAACGGAGCATCGACACAGTCGGTCTGGGGTTCTGAGCCGGGTGCGCCGCGCCGGCGAGCAGGGGGGGATCTCCCGCCGCCGGTGGCAACCCGGGAAGCAGGCCAAGAACCATCAACTCACGCAATCTAACGGTGGTGATAGCATATGAGCATGGGTGTTGAGGTGAGCTTGGACGACGTGCTGGCCCGGCATAACGTCGGAATCAGCGGTGCGGAGTTCCTGGCCGAACTCGACGCGGACCTGTCCCGCGTCACCGACCCGGCCGCTGCACCGTTGAGCGGCGCCGAGGTGGCGTTCCTGCGCGAGCATGCCGGCCCGGCCGCCAGTGAGGTTCTCGACACCGACCCTGCTCTTCTCCTCCAGGACGCCCGCCGGGCGGAGTTGGCCCGGATGACTGAGCTGGTGGCGGGCAGCCTGGGGATCGCCGAGGCTGCGCTGCTGCTGGGGGTGGACCGCAGCCGGGTCTCGCAGCGACTGTCAGCGGGAAGCCTGTGGAGCTTCCGGCTCGGCCGGGGCCGGCGGCTGCCGCGTTGGCAGTTCACCCCGGACGGGCGCAGCCTGCCCGGCCTGGACGTGGTCGTCGCGGCAATCCCGGTCGAACTGTCGCCCGAGTCGGTGGCCGGGTTCATGGGCACTCCGCAGCCAGAGTTGGAGGGCCGCACCCCTGTCGCCCATCTGGCCGGTGGCGGTGAGCCGGCACCGGTCGCGGAACTGGTCGCCGGTCTCGGCCTGTGGTGAACCCACCCCGCCGGAAGGTTCCGCGCACGCCGCCCACGGACCTCATCCATGAGCCGGGCGACCTCCGCAGCGTGCGGCCGCTGTTGTGGCGGATCCACCGCACCCAGGGCTCACACGTGCTCGCCTGGAACCAATTGCGAAGGTTCGGCCCGAT
>JAGQUI010000748.1 GCA_020438595.1 Propionibacteriaceae bacterium
GGGGTCGGCGTCGCGGTGGTCGCCTTCACGGTGGGCGTCGCCGAGGCCGAGGCCGAAGCGCTCGCAGTGGCGATCGCCGCCTCGCTGGAGCCGGGCTTCAGGTAGAAGCTGGTGCCGGCATCGGTCCAGCCGGCCGCCCGGAGGCTCGAGTCCTCGGCGGCCGTCCATGCGTTGCGCACGTGGGTGCCCTTCACGTAGCGGTGCACGGCCACCGTGCAGGATGCCGCGGTGCTGGGTGCGTAGAAGTTGACCATCTGGGTGACGTAGCCCGCGGCGACGGCCTTGGCCTTCTCGGCGTCGCTGGTCACCCACATGAAGTCGTAGGCCTTGGGGCTGTACATCCGGGTGACCGCGACGTAGCCGGACTTTTGGCTGCTGGAGCCGTAGCCGAGGGTGCCGCGGACGTCGGTGAACCCGTAGTTCGCGGTGGAACCTGTGGCCTCGCTCTTCCAGCGGGTCAGCAGTTGCGCGCCGATCGAGGGCCGGATCGTCCGGTACACCGGAGCGGTCAGGGACGCGCAGTCGTCCGCGGCGGAAGCCGGGGGCGCGCTGGTGATGAGGCTGCCTGCGGCGAGCGCAAGGACTGTGGCCATGCCGAACAGGCGGCGGGAACGAACTGTCATATCGCGGGCTCCGGGATTCTCGCTGGGGTTCGCGTCAGAATTAGCCAAGAGGTTATCAGGTTTTCCTCAGGAAGTCCCGCTCGGTGTCCTCCATCCGGGTGACTGGCCGCTCAGCCTGCGAAGCCTGCGGCGGGGAGTCCGACCACCCCGGGCCGGAAGCTGAACAGCGACCCTGCGTCGGGCTCGGCATCCTCGGGCAGGTTCTCCCGCGACGTGGTGATGTACAGGGTGCCGAGGTCATCGCCGCCGAAGCAGCACGCCGTCACCCTCGAGGCGCCGGGCACCTCCACCACCGCGTCGAGGCGCCCGGACGGGTCGAGCCGCTGCACGCAGCCGCCGGCGTAGCGGGCGACCCAGACGCCGCCCTCGGCGTCGACGCACAGCCCGTCCGGGGCTCCGTCCCCACCGCTGGCGAACACCCGCCGGCGGGTCGGGCCGTCGATGGGGTCGTAGTCGAAGGCCCAGGTGGTGCCCGTCCCCGAGTCGTTCAGGAACATGGTGTCGGTGTCCGGGCTCCAGCCCAGGCCGTTGCTGATCGTCAGCCCGGGCACCACCGGACGCGGTTGCCGCGAGCCCGCGTCCAGCTGGTAGA
>JAGQUI010000074.1 GCA_020438595.1 Propionibacteriaceae bacterium
CAGGTCACCGGCGACCTGGACGCCACGCCCACCCCGTGGGGAGAGCGGGCGCCGACCCTGAGCGACTCCCTGGCCACCGCAGGCGTCCGCGGTACCGACCTCGGCGTCCGGGTCGACCACGCCGGCCGGAGCTTCCTGCTGTTCGGCGACACCCACTGGACGCGGCCCTGGCTGGGCACCCGCGACGCGGTCGCCGAGGTGCTCCCCGGCGCCGACCTGCCCGTGGTGCGCTTCCACGGCAGCCCGCTGAAGCTGGTCGGTCGTGCGGCGGGCCGGGTCACGATGCGCGAGTACGACGTGCCGCTGGACGGGTTCTCCCACGGCGGCCACCTGTACGTGCTGTTCAGTTCCAACCACTTCCGGGACGGCCGGGTGATGGGGCGCTCGGTGCTCTCCCGCGCGGTCGAAGACGACCCCGCGATCGACCCGGCCGCGCGGCGGCGTCCGCTCCGCTTCACGGTGCTGGGCACGTTCAGCGACCGCCACTTCGTCAACACCTCGGTGCAGCTGCGGCCGGCCGCGGACGTGCCCGGCTGCGGCGGCCCCGGCGAGGTGCTGCTGGTCTGGGGGAGCGGGCCGTACCGTGCGTCCGAACCCCGGCTGGCCCTGCTCGACCAGGCCGCCCTGGCCCGGCTGGACGCCGGCGTCCCGCCCGCGCGGGCCGGCGTCCGCTACTGGGCGGGCGGCGACTGGTCGGACGCCGAGTCGGACGCCGTGCCGTTGTTCGCGCCCGCGGCGCTGGGCGAGCTGTCGGTGCGCTGGGTCGAGGCGGCGGGCTGCTACCTGATGCTGCACGCCTCGGCGCCGGAGGACCCGATCGGCCCCGCGGTGGTGCTCCGCAGCGCTGCCCTGCCGTGGGGGCCGTGGTCGCCGCGCGTCCGCCTGCTCGACTGGATCGCGACCGGCATGTCCCGCGACCCGCACACCCGGTTCATCAAGGCCGCCCGCGACGGCGACCCGGTGGGCGACCGGATCTTCCGGGCCCAGGCCGGCGGCACCGGTGCGGCGTACGCCCCCTACCTCTTCGACGCCACCGCCGACGGGGCCGACCTCGTGCTGCGCTACACGTTGTCCACCTGGAACCCCTACCAGGTGGTGCTGATGCAGCATCGGCTCCCGGTGGACCAAGTTCGGAACCGTCCCCAACCCGGTCCGGACCGAATTGGGGACGGTTCCGAACTCGGTCCACCCGGCTGGACGCGGCCGTCTACGCTATGACGCGCTGACGGAAGGGGTGGGCGTGGAACAGCTGCGCGCATGGGTGGTGCGGGCCGGGCTCGCCGCCGTCCCGCTGCTCGCCGCGCTCTACGTCGGCGCCACCCAGATCGACGGCGGGACGCTGTGGCCGTGGCAGCCCAACATGATCGACCTCGGCGTCTACGCCCGGGTCGGCGGACTGGTGCTCACCGGCGGCGACATCTTCGACGCGCAGGGCCAGCTGCCGTGGATCTACCCGGGCTTCGCCGCCCTGCTCACGGTGCCGTTCGCGGTGATCCCGTTCACGCTCGCCGCCGTGGCGTGGCTGGCGCTGTCCACGGCCGCGCTCGCGGCGATCCTGTACCGGCTCGGGATCGGCGGCTGGCGGCTGAGCCTGCTCACCAGCGCGGCGATCCTGTTCGTGCAGCCGGTCCGCGACACCCTCGGCTTCGGCCAGCTCGGCATCTTCCTGGTCGCGGCCGCTGTGCTCGACTCGATGCCCGGACGCAGGATCTTCCGCCGCCGGCTGCTCCCCGAGGGCTGGCTGGTCGGCGTCGCGACCGCGGTGAAGCTCACCCCGGCCGTGGTGGCCGCGTACAACTTCTTCGCCGGACGCCGCAAGGCGGGCCTGGTCGCGTTCGGGGCCTTCGTCGCGGCGACCCTGTTGGGGTTCCTCCTGCTGCCCGCCGCGTCCTGGGAGTACTGGCTGAAGCTCGCCTCGGGCGACTCGGGGATGAACTCGGGGATCGTCTATGCCACCAACCAGTCCGTGCTGGGCATGTGGAACCGGCTGACCGGTGAACCGAGCCGCGGCGGGCTGGTGCTCAGCGTGCTGGTCGTCGTGCTCGGCGTCGGGGCCGCCGCGCTGATGCACAAGCGGGGGCAGGTGGCCTACGCGCTCTGCCTGGCCGGCCTGACCAGCCTGCTCGCCTCGCCCATCTCCTGGTCGCACCACTACGTGTGGCTCGTCCCCCTCGGCGTCGTGCTGTGGCAGCAGGCCGACCTGCCCGGCTACCTGCGCTGGCCGGGGCTGGCGTACGTGGCCTGGGGCTCGCTCGCCCCGTTCATGTACCTGCCGCGCGGCGACAACATCGAACTCACCTACACGCCCTGGCAGCAGTTCGTGGACAACGTCGGCATCGTCGCCGGCGTGCTGCTGCTGGCCGGCTCGGCGGCGACCGCGCTGGGTCCGTGGGGACGCGAGCGGGCGGCCGCCATGGCCGCGGCGCCCTCCGGCCCGAGCGGCCCGGCGGCGTCCGCCAACCCCGGCCGGTGACTGCGGCCCCGCGAACATTCGGTATCCTGTTCCGACGCCGGAGGCTGGTCGTGGCGCGCGAGAGGTGAGGATTTGGACGCGGGCATTGCCCTCGCAGGGCTGCTGGTCGGCATTGTCGTCGGCCTGACCGGCATGGGCGGAGGCGCCCTGATGACGCCGGTGCTCGTCTTCTTCTTCAAGGTGGACGCGCTGACCGCGATCTCCAGCGACGTCGTCAGCAGCCTGTTCATGAAGCCCGCGGGCGCGATCGTGCACATCGTCCGGAAGACGGCCAACCTGCAGCTCGCCTTCTGGCTGTGCGTCGGTTCGGTGCCGTCGGCCTTCCTCGGCGCGATGGTGGTCGATCACCTGAAGGTGCTGCCGGGCTTCGAGCAGATCCTGCTCGGCATGCTCGGGGTGGCGCTGCTGCTGGCCGCGTCCGGCCTGATCATCCGGGCCTGGTTCCAGATGACCCGCAAGGCCCTGCCCTGGGGCGAGGGCCCCGCGCCGATGAGTTCCGCCGACGTCGAGGTGCGCAAGGTCGCCACCGTCCTGCTCGGCGCGCTGGGCGGCGCGATGGTCGGCATGACCTCGGTCGGGGCGGGTTCCCTGATCCTCACCCTGCTGCTGGTGCTCTACCCCACGCTGAAGCCGTCGCAGCTGGTCGGCACCGACCTGGTCCAGGCGGTGCCGCTGGTGGCGGCCGCGTCGCTGGGCCACCTGATGTTCGGGCAGGTGTCGCTCGGCATCACGGGCTCGATGCTGATCGGGGCGATCCCCGGCACCTTCATCGGTGCCCAGATCTCCTCGCGCGCCCCCGGCGGAATCATCCGCCGCGCGCTCGCGATCCTGCTGATGGCGTCCGGGCTGAAGCTGCTCGGCGCGTCCACCCCGCTCGTGCTCGGCGCCACCGGCGCGGCCATCGTGGTCGGCCCGGTCGCGTGGGCGCTGCTCCGCCACAAGTACTCGTGGAGCAAGAACCGCGAACGTGAGCGACAACGAGAGAAACAGGCGACCAGCGAAGCGGACGCGGAGGCAACGAATGACCCATGACGTCGTCGACTGGGACACCGTGGCCGCGCTGCCCACGGTGACCGCGGAGGCGGGTGACCTCGACCTGGTCGAGCTGGTCCAGCTGGGCCTGGTCGCGCCCGCCCTGCGGCTCGCCCACGGCGCGCTCGAGGCGCTCGCCGACACCGAAGAGGTGGTGGTGCGCGACGTCGAGGCGACCCCGCTGCTGCTGGGCCGCCGGCACGCGGGCGAGCTGCACGTCGAGCCGCTGCGCAGGGTGGCGCCGGTGGGCGACATCCCCACCGGCCCCGAACTCGAGGGCAGGGTCGACCTCGCCGTGATCGTGCGCGCGGAGCCCACCGCGGCCGACCTGGCCCGGGTGGACGCCCTGACCACGCCCCGCAGTCGCGTGCTGTGGATCGCGCTCGCCGGACGCACCCGCGCCGGCCGCGGCCTGCTGGCCGCCATCCCCGAGCTGATCGAGGGCCGCGCCCACGGCGAGCACCGGGTCGCCCGGGTGCCGTGGCCGGCGCCGGGCAGCCGGGGGCTCTTCGAGCGTCCCAACCTGCCCGGGGCGGCGTTCCTGGCCGAGGTGCACGGCGCCCGCCACCACGTCGTGGTCGGCGAGGCCCACCCCGAGGCGCAGCGGCACGACCGCGGCGGCACCGTGGTGTTCTTCACCGGCCTGTCGGGCTCGGGCAAGTCCACGATCGCGAAGGCGCTGCACGCCGCCCTGGAGCACCGGACCGACCGCGAGGTGACCCTCCTGGACGGCGACGACGTGCGCCGGATGCTGTCCTCGGGCCTCGGCTTCGACGCCGAGGGCCGGGCGGCGAACGTCCGCCGGGTCAGTTGGGTCGCGGCGCTGCTGGCCCGACACGGCGGCATCGCGATCACGGCCCTGATCGCGCCCTTCGCCGACGGCAGGGCGGAGGCGCGCCGGATGGCCGAGGCGGTCGGGGACTTCGTCGAGGTCTGGGTGTCGACGCCGCTGGAGGAGTGCGAGCGGCGCGACCGCAAGGGCCTCTACGCGCAGGCCCGGGCCGGCAAGATCCCGAACTTCACCGGCATCGACTCCCCGTACGAGAGCCCCGAGGGCGCCGAGCTCGTGGTCGACACCACCGAGCTCGGCATCGCCGACGCCGTGCAGGTCGTCCTGCGCGAACTGGAGGCGCGCGCCTTGGCGCGCGGCGCCGAACTGAACCCGACCGCCGCCGGAACGGGCGCCGCGAACCCCACCCAGGAGGAACTGGTCACCTATGACATCTGACGCGCAGTTCGCCGCCGACCTCGCCCGGGGCGCGGGCCGGGTCCTGCTCGAACTCAGGGAGCGCGCCGGGGCCGGCGACGTGTCCGGCTCCGACGGCGACCGGCTCTCCAACGAGTACCTGCTGGCCCGGCTGGCCGCGGAACGTCCCGGCGACGCGGTGCTGTCGGAGGAGGCGAAGGACGACCCGGTCCGGCTCGACGCCGGGCGGGTCTGGATCATCGACCCCCTCGACGGCACCCGCGAGTTCGCCGAGCGCACCGACGGACAGTGGCGGACCGACTTCGCCGTCCACGTCGCGCTGTGGCAGCGGGACGCCGGCCTGGTCGTGGGAGCGGTCGCCGAACCCGCCCGCGACCTCGTCTTCACCACCGAGCCGGCCCCGGCGCTGCCGCCCCGCACCGACGACCCGCTGCGGCTCGCCGTCAGCCGCAGCCGCCCCCCGGAACTGGTCAACCGGATCGGCGAGGTGATGCCCGTCGAACTGGTGCCGATGGGTTCGGCGGGGGTGAAGGCGATGGCCGTGCTCACCGGCGAGGTGGACGCCTACGTGCATGGCGGCGGCCAGTACGAGTGGGACTCCGCTGCACCCGTGGCGGTGGCCGCAGCGGCGGGGCTGCACACGTCCCGATTGGACGGTTCGCCGCTCGTCTACAACAATTCCAATCCCTGGCTGCCGGACCTGCTGGTGTGCCGGGAGGAGGACGCGCCGCGCCTGCTGGCCGTCCTCGCCCAGATCGAAGGAGGACGATGAGCGGCTACGTGCTGAGCCAACTCAGGGCGCTGGAGGCCGAGAGCATCCACATCATCCGGGAGGTGGCCGCCGAGATGCAGCGGCCCTGCCTGCTGTTCTCGGGTGGCAAGGACTCGGTGGTGATGAGCGTGCTCGCCCGCAAGGCATTCGCCCCCGCGCGGATCCCGTTCCCGTTCATGCACGTCGACACGGGCCTGAACTTCCCGGAGGTGATCGCCTTCCGGGACTGGTGGATGAGCCAGCTCGAGGTGCAGCTCGTGGTCGCGTCCGTACCGGACGCGATCGAGCGCGGCGTCGTGCAGGAGGAGCCGAACGGCTCCCGGAACCGGATCCAGACCCCGGTGCTGCTCGAGGCGGCCGAGGAGCACCGCTTCGACGCGCTGTTCGGCGGGGCCCGGCGCGACGAGGAGAAGGCCAGGGCCAAGGAGCGGGTGTTCTCGTTCCGCGACGACTTCGGCCAGTGGGACCCGAAGAACCAGCGTCCGGAGCTGTGGAACCTCTACAACGGCCGCGTGAACTCCGGCGAGAGCATCCGGGTCTTCCCGCTGTCGAACTGGACCGAGCTGGACACCTGGGCCTACATCGAGGCCGAGGACATCCCGCTGCCCAACCTGTACTACGCGCAGGAGCGGGACGTCGTGAAGCGCGACGGCATGCTGTACGCGGTGAACGAGTTCATCACGCCGAAGGACGGCGAGGAGATCCTGCACAAGCGCGTGCGCTACCGCACCATGGGCGACGCGAACCTGACCGCGGCGGTCGAGTCCGACGCGGACACCAACGAGAGCATCGTCGCGGAGATCTCCGCCGCCCGGCTCACCGAGCGCGGCGCCACCCGTGGCGACGACCGGGTCAGCGAGGCAGCCATGGAGGACCGCAAGAAGGAGGGCTACTTCTGATGAGCATGGACCTGTTGCGGTTCGCCACCGCCGGAAGCGTGGACGACGGCAAGAGCACCCTGATCGGGCGCCTGCTGTACGACTCGAAGGCGATCTTCATCGACCAGTACGAGGCCGTGGAGCGGGTCAGCACCCAGCGCGGCAACGACTACGTCGACCTGGCGCTGCTCACCGACGGCCTGCGGGCCGAGCGGGAGCAGGGCATCACCATCGACGTCGCCTACCGCTACTTCGCGACGCCGAAGCGGAAGTTCATCATCGCCGACACCCCGGGCCACCCGCAGTACACGCGGAACATGGTCACCGGCGCGTCCACGGCCGACGCGGCCCTGATCCTCGTCGACGCCCGCAAGGGCATGACCGAGCAGAGCCGGCGGCACTCGTTCCTGGCCACCCTGCTGGGCGTGCGGCACCTGATCGTGTGCATCAACAAGATGGACCTGGTCGACTTCTCCGAGGACATCTACAACGACATCGTCGCGGAGTTCACCGAGTTCGCCAGCCGGCTCAAGGTCGGCGACCTCGCCTACATCCCCATCTCGGCCCTCGAGGGCGACAACGTGGTCACGCGCAGCGACCGGACGCCGTGGTTCGACGGCCCCGCGCTGCTGTACCACCTGGAGCACCTGCACGTGGCCAGCGACCGGAACCTCACCGACGTGCGGTTCCCGGTGCAGTACGTGATCCGTCCGCAGTCGGCCAAGGCCCGCGACTACCGCGGCTACGCCGGCACGGTGTCCAGCGGCGTGATCAAGGTCGGCGACCCGATCATGGCGCTGCCGAGCGGCTTCACCACCACGGTGGCCGCGATCGACACCCCGACCGGCCCGGTCACGGAGGCGTACCCGCCGATGGCGGTCGTGCTGCGGCTGGCCGAGGAGATCGACATCAGCCGCGGCGACATGCTGGTGCGTCCGAACAACCCCGCCGAGGCCCGGCAGGACCTCGACCTGCGGGTCTGCTGGATGGACGAGACCACGGCGCTGACCCCGGGCCGCACCCTGGCCGTCAAGCACACCACCGTGTGGGGCCGGGTGAAGGTGAAGGAGGTCGTCTACAAGGTGGACATCAACACGCTGCACCGGGACGAGACCGCCGGCAAGCTCGAGCTGAACGAGATCGGCCGCGTCCGGCTGCGCTGCACCCGCCCGCTGTTCATGGACGACTACGTCGAGAACCGGACCACCGGCGCGGTGATCCTGGTCGACGAGGCCACCAACCGCACCGTCGGGGCAGGCTTCCTGGCCTGATCTGACGGCGCAAAGCCCGGACACAGGCAGGCCTGACATCCTGTGCGTGTCCACGATTCTGGAGTTCACCTGATGGCTGACGAAGTCGGACGGGTCAACGACCTGTTGCTGCCGCCCCACACCCGCCTGTTCCACATCGGTCCGCACAAGACCGGCACCACGGCGTTGCAGGGCGCCGCGCACGCCCGGCGGGAGGAGTTGCTCGAGCACGGCGTGCGCTACCCGGGCCGGACGTTCAACCACCGGGTGGCGGTGAATGCCTTCATGGGCCGCGGCTTCGGCTGGATGGTGGACGGGGAGAAGTCCACCCCGGCGCCGTCCTACAAGAAGTGGCAGGCGCTGAAGGACGAGATGGAGCGCGACCACGAGCGCCGGTTCCTGTTCGGGCACGAGTACGCCTCCAGCGCCGAGGAGGAGCACATCGTCGGCTGGGCGAAGGACCTCGGGCCCAGCCTGCACGTGGTGATCACCCTGCGGGCGTACAGCCGGATGCTGCCGTCCCTGTGGCAGGAGACGCTGAAGCGCAACGCGGGCCGGATGGGGTACGAGAAGTGGCTGCGCAACGTGCTCAAGCCCGAGGAGGTCGGCCTGCCCGGCCGCAAGGTGCGCTTCGACCACAGCTACCTGATCAGCCGCTGGGCGCAGGAGCTCGGCCCGGAACGGGTCACCGTGGTGGCCCTCGACCCCGCCGACCACGCGTTCGTCTTCCACGCGTTCGAGGACATGCTCGGGCTGCCGCGGGAGATGCTGGCCTCGGCGAACCCCGCGGACCAGGCGATCAACCGCAGTATGTCCACGCCGGAGGCCGAGCTGTTCCGCCGGCTGAACATGGCCACCCGCGAACTCGGCCTGGAGTGGCCGAACCACGAGTGGCTGGACTACCACGGCGCGCTGTCCCGGGTGGTGGCCACCCGCACGCCGTCGAAGGACGAGCCGAAGCTGCGGCTGCCGGACTGGGCGCTGGACCTGGGCTACGCCGAGGAGCTGAAGATCGTCCAGACGATCACCGACACCGGCGTGAACCTGATCGGCGATTCGGCGCACCTGGTCGCCGGGGACAAGAAGCCGAAGGCGCCGTACATCGACCACCGCGACATCGCGGAGGTGCCGATCGACCTCGCCGTGACGGCGATGGTGGGCGTGATCGCCGCGGCCACGGGTCGCGAGGCGGTGTCCTTCGAGCGCACCCCCGCGTCCATGATGCGCAAGACGCGCACCGACACCCAGTTCAACGGGGCGCCGAAGGTGGTGGCCCAGACCAGCACCCGGCTGATCGACGAGGTGAAGATCCGGGTGAAGCGCCGCTGGCGGGACCTCACCCGCAGGCTGCGCCGGTCGAAGTAGGGGTTTGCCGAGGGAGGGTTTGCCCCCTCGCCGAAGCGGAATACTCTGGGGTGGTGCGAAGTTGAGTCGAGTGAACTCAACTTTCTGAACCCGAGGAGAAAAGCACGTCGATGGACACCGAGAAGCTCACCACCCGCAGCCGGGACGCGGTGTCGGCCGCGATCCGCACCGCGCTCACCAACGGCAACCCCAACGCCGAGCCGGTGCACCTGCTGCACGCCCTGCTGCTGGTGCCGGACAACCCCGTCGCGCCGCTGCTGGCTGCGGTGGGCGCCGAGCCGAGTGTCGTGGACGCGGCGGCCCGCGGCGCGATCACGAAGCTGCCCTCGGCCCAGGGGTCGTCGGTCACCCAGCCGGCCATGTCGGGCGGCCTCGCCCGCGTCCTCGCGGACGCCGAGACCCGCGCCCAGCAGCTCGGTGACGCCTTCGTGGCCACCGAGCACCTGCTGATCGCGCTGGCCGCCGTGCAGTCAGACGCACGGAAGATCCTCAACGACCTGAAGGTGACCGCCGAGGCGCTCAACGAGGCGTTCGCCCAGCTGCGCGGCCCTAAGCGGGTCACCTCGCCCGAGGACGAGGGCGCGCAGTCCGCGCTCGACAAGTACTCCGTCGACCTGACCGCCGCCGCACGGGAGGGCAAGCTCGACCCGGTGATCGGCCGGGACGCCGAGATCCGCCGCGTGGTGCAGGTGCTGGCCCGCCGCACCAAGAACAACCCC
>JAGQUI010000749.1 GCA_020438595.1 Propionibacteriaceae bacterium
GGATCCGGCTGCCCGAGGGCCAAGGACTGCTCCCCGCTTTCTGGCTGCTCGGCGACAGCCTGGCGACGAAGGGCTGGCCGGCCTGCGGCGAGATCGACGTTGTGGAGGCGCCGAACGACACCCGGCACAGCGTGCACAGCCTGCACGCCCCTCGCAAGGGCGGGGGGCAGCCGTGGCGCCTGAACAAGTCGGTCGAGGCGCCGGCGCCGCTGTCGCGCGACTTCCACGACTACGCCGTGCAGCGGCGAAAGGGCCGGGTGGTGGTGCTGGTCGACGGCACGGTCGTGCTCGACCGCGGCCGCCCCGACCTCAAGAAGGGCCGCTGGGTGTTCGACAGGCCGTTCCACGCGGTGCTCAGCCTGGCCGTCGGTGGTGACTGGCCGGGCCCGCCCGACCGGACGACGCCGCGTCGCTCGGTGCTGGAGGTCGCCTCCGTCCGCTATGACCCGGACGTCCTGCCGCCGTAGCGCAGTCCTGACCGAACCCGTTCACACGGCGCACGCTGTGCAGGGTGAATGCTCAGGCCAGGCCCGCCAGCCGGTAGAGCACCAGGCTTCCGGCGACGGCGACGTTCAGGCTCGCGCCCACGCCGCACATGGGGATCTCGACACACTCGTCGGCCACCTCGACCATGGTCGCGGGGACGCCGTGGTGTTCGTGCCCAAGCAGCACGATCGTGGGCTGCCTCGCCGGCTGGAGCCGGGGCAGGGGAGTCGCGCCCTCGGCGAGTTCCACGGCGACGACGCGCCAACCCTGGTCCTGCATCGAGCCGACCCATGCTTCCTTCGCGGCGACCCGATGCAGGCAGGGCCGTCGGCGGCCGAGCGTGTTGCCCTTGTTCAGTGCGTCGCGATAGTGCGGGGTGTCGGGCACGGCAAGACAGGCGCCGACGGCGTCGCAGGTGCGCTGCAGGGTGCCCAGGTTGGCGTGGTAGGCGACCCACAGCGGGGCCACGATGAGCTGGCCCCAGCAGCCGTGCTGAGTGCGGCGACGGCTGCGGCGCAGGTCCGTTGGCGTGCTCACGCGCCCGCTCATGCGGCCTGGAGGGATCCGATCGGGCGGAGGACGGGAAGAGTCATGTGTGGACGCCATTCAGCGGCGGCGCCGGTCCATCGACGAAGGAGGCTCCAGCGTAGCGGGTTCGGACCCGCGGTTCAGGCTCAGACGAGGCGGCGGCCCCGCACCACGACGTCCTGGTGGGGGTAGCCGAGATG
>JAGQUI010000750.1 GCA_020438595.1 Propionibacteriaceae bacterium
TCGACCTGGCGGTTGCGCTCGGCGTCCCGTCGTTCTCGGACGTGCTGCGGGCGGTCGCCGGAGAGTTGGCGATCGAGGGTGCGGTGATGGCGTCCGAGGTGGTGGACGCGAACCCGGCCGCGCTCGACCTCGTCCGGACGCTGGCGGGCGAGCCCGAACTGGTGCCCCACGAGGACTTCAAGGTCGCCACCGGCTCGGCGCGCGCGTTCGTCCGCACCGGGGAGGCGTCTCCCTACGCCAACGTCATCCTGCGCTGCGGCGTCCCGTTCTGAGTTCGGTGGTCGGGCCTGCCCGGGGTGACTGTTCTGGTGGCGCCCAGCTCGGGCGATCCTGGTGCGGGACGGCTCAGCCGAGCAGCGCCTCGACGGCGCGGACGCCGTGCGCAGGGCCTCCGGCGTCGATGAAGGACTGCCGCAGCGCGGCGAGGCCCGCGGGCGGCCCGGACAGGGCCCGCTCGGCCTCGCGCCGCACGGCGTCGATGGAGAACTGCTGGCGCGGCAGCACCCGTCCGGCGCCCAGTTCGGCCAGCCGGTACGCGTTGAAGAATTGGTCCGCTCCCATCGGCGTGAGCACCGGGGGGACGCCGAGGTAGGTGCAGTCGGTCGCGCTGCCGAAGCCGCCGTGCGTGAAGCAGACGTCGGCCTGCTCCAGCACGAGCCGCTGCGGCACGAACGGACGGACGATCACATTGTCGGCCACCGGGCCGAGGCGCTCGACGCTGGCCGGGTTGCCCGTGGTGATCACCACGAGGTGGTCGGTGCCGGCGAACGCGTCGGCGATCGTCCGGAAGAACGGGAGCCACCCGTTGAACACGGTGCCCATCGTCGCGTACACCACGGGCCCGGCGTGCTCCCGGACGCGGTCGAGGGGGAAGGTGTCGTCGGGCAGGGCCAGGGTGGGGGTCGGGCCGAAGTAAGTGCAGGTCTCGTCGAAATCCTCGGCGAAGGGCTGGTGCAGGCGGCTCGTGTTGACGAGGTTGAGGCTGGCCGACTGCGGCCCGAGCAGCCGTACGACGTCGCCGGTGCGCTTGCCCAGCACGACGGTGCCGGCCACCGTGCCGAGGACGGTCCGGGCGTGCCGGGACGCCAGGGCGTGCCGAGCGGGCGCGGGCATGCCGTCGCAGATCTTGGCGAAGTGCCCGATCGTGCGGGCGTTCTGCAGGAACACCGGCGGGAAGAACACCACCGGACGGTCGACCCGGGCCT
>JAGQUI010000751.1 GCA_020438595.1 Propionibacteriaceae bacterium
GATGTTGGCATTCTTCATCAGGTCGAGCGCCACGAACTTGTCGTTCGGGCTGGCCTCGGGGTCGTCGAGGATCGTGCGCAGCTGCGCCAGGTGGGCCGGACGCAGGTAGTGCGCGATGTCGTGCATCGCGGTCTCGGCGAGCAGTTCCAGCGCCTCCGGCGCGACCTTCAGGAACGTGCGTCCGTCGGGCCCCTCGACGGTCTCCACACCCTCGGTGGTGAGGAGCCGGTAGGGGGTGGTGTCCTCCCCGATCGGCAGCATGTCCTCGTAGCGGAATTCGGCCATGACACTCCTTTGCTCGAACCTCGACCATCCTTCCACTTCGGGAGCGGGGTGCGGGCCGAACGCGAATAGCCGGACGGGGAGGTGGGTACCATCGGGGATGTGCCGACGACGAGGTCGGTGCGATTCTCGCGGAGGTGTGATGTTCGGCCAGCCCCAATTCGCTGCCATGAACGCACTCATCAATGACGTCATCGACACCGAGAAGGTCCTGATCGTCGCGCACCGCGGCAGTGCCGGCGGCAGTGTCGCGGTGAACACCGAGCTCAGCATCCGGGCGGCGATGCTGCAGGGTGCGGGCATGGTGGAGCTGGACGTCTCGGCGTCCCGGGACGGCGAGTTCTACCTGTTCCACGACGGCTGCGAGGCCGAGCTGCTCGGCATCGAGGCGAACCTGCAGACGCTCACCGCGCACGAGATCGACCAGGCGCCCTACATCTGGGTCGACCGGCCCGGACGGACGGCGCGCGCGGAGCGCCTGCTGCCCGTGCTGCGGAACTTCAAGGACACCCGGGCGCTGTTCAACATCGACCGCTCCTGGTGGCGCTGGCCGAACCTGCTGAAGGCGCTGGACGGGCTGTACATGGCGCACCAGTTGCTGATGAAGTGCCCCGCCTGGGAGGAGGCGGCGCTGGACCGGTTGCGCGCGTTCGACGTGAAGTTCCCGTTCGTGCCGATCTGCGCCACCCCGGACGACGTGTACCGGGTGGTGCACGACCCGCAACTGAACACGGTCGGCGTGGAGCTGATCACCAACACCCGCCAGCACCCGTGGTTCTCGCCGTCGGTGATCGAGGAGTTCCAGAAGCTGGGGGTGTTCGTGTTCGTGAACACGGTGACGCTGACCACCGGGGTCCCCCTCTTCGGCGGCCTGGACGACGAGCTGGCGATCTCCACCTCACCGGAGGCGGCGTACGGCCCCG
>JAGQUI010000752.1 GCA_020438595.1 Propionibacteriaceae bacterium
GCCACGTCCTCGGGCACGTCGGTGGGCCGGTTCGGGTTGTTCTTGCCCTTGCCGGCTGCCACCACGGTGAGCCCGAGGTCCTCGGCGTACTCGACGAGCTTCACGCACTCCACGGGCTCGTCGCCCCGGCAGATCGTGTACACCTGCCGGCCGGCGTTGGCCACGCTGGCGAGCAGCAGCCCGACGGTCACGTCGGCCTCGACGGTCATCAGCGCCACGTCCTTCTTGCCGATCAGGGACGCGTAGGCGATCTGCGCCGCGATCTCGGGGACGCCGGACACCTCGAGCACGATGTCCACCGGCAGCCTGGGCATCTGCAGGCCGTCGTCGATCACGACCGGCTGCCCGGCCTCGACCAGCTCGGCGGCCCGGGCGACGTCGGACTCCACGACCACACCGGTGCGGCCGGCCTTGGTGTAGGCGTCCACGCCGCGCTGGGGGGCGACGTCGGCGACCGCGGCCACCTCCATGCCGCGGGCCCGTTCGATCTGGGCGATCAGGCCGCTGCCCATCTGGCCCGCGCCGACCACGCCGACGCGTACCGGGTGGCCCAGCTCGCGCTGCCGCTCGAGAAGCCGTTGGGTGTAACTCATCTCTTCACTCTCTTCTCTGGATGGGGGTGTCGCCCGGAGCGGGCGTCAGCTGGGGCTGCCCTGGACGCGCGGGATCCGGATCCGGCCGGGCCGGGCCGGGGCGTCGGCGACCGCCGGGGCGTTCGACGTGCGACCGGGAAGCATCTCCAGCGCGGCGTCGACCGCGCGGAGCACGTGCTTGTCGTTGCTGCGCTCGCCGACGGTGGCGAGCGGGCCGAGGAGCTCGGCGGCCGGCCGCAGCCGGCTGAAGATGGTGGAACCGACCATGGCCCGCGCGTCGACCACCTCGCGACGTCGCGGGTCGACCAGCAGCACGACGACCGCGCCGCGCAGGCGTCCCTTCGCCCGGCCGCTGACCAGTTTGAGGTTCTTGCCCGCGTTGGCCCGGGCCATCGCGTTGACAACGTTGAGGTAGCGGCGATGCTGCCACAGCGAGAGCACGATACTGAGCACCATCGCGCCGATCAGCACAGCGGGGAACCGCCAGTCCATGTCAGGCCTCCTTGCGCTGGATGACGATCCGGTCGCCCACGGCGGGCACCGGGATGGCCCCGGTCGCCTTCACGGCGCCGGGGAGGATCTCGCCGTCACCGATGTTCAGGTAGATGACGA
>JAGQUI010000753.1 GCA_020438595.1 Propionibacteriaceae bacterium
TCTGGCCGCTGATCAGCACCGCGCTGGTTCCCTGCGGCGTCCACTCCGGCGATCCCACCTCGATCCTGCGGGCCTGTAGCCGCGCGGTCACGCGGAATGTCGCCCTCGGCGCCGCCGTCGGCTACGCGGACCGGGTCGGTGGCGGCGAGCGCTTCGTCGACTACGACCCCGAGGACCTCGCGGCGACGATCATCTACCAGCTGGGCGCGCTGGACGGGCTGGCGCTCGCCGAGCAGGCGCGGGTCACCTGCGTCCGCGCCGGTGGGGCGCTGTTCGACGCCGTGCGAACCGACCGCAACCACGCCTGGGCGCTGGTCAACGCCGTGCTCGACTACGACCCGACCCTGACCATCATCGGCCTGCCCGACTCCCGCCTGCTGCAGACCGCCGAACGCAACGGGCTGTCGATCTCCCGGGAGTTCCAGCCGCACCGGCTGCTGAACGCGAACGGATCGCTGGGCGCCGTGGTCACCGAGCCCGAGGTGGTCGCCCGGCGCGCCGTGGACGCAGTCTCCGCCGGCGGCTACGACGCCATCCGGCTGCCCTGGCACACCGCCGCGGAGCGTGAGTGCGCGAAGGCTGTGCACGCCGCGCTCCTCGACGCGGGGTACACGATCACGCCCCCGCAGGCCGCGGCCCAGCCCGAGCTCCCGGTGCACCTCTCGGTCGCCGGACGCGCCATCCCGGCCTGAGCGCGGGGTACTCGCGTTCGCCGGCTGGGGATGCAGCACAGTTCTTGTAGGAATCCCACAAGCATCAGCGGTCGTTCTTGGTTCCACGCTCAGGAATCTTGGTGATTCCACTGCATTCGGCCGGTCTGGCTCGCACACCGGGGTGCGGACGTGGCAGGGTGCGTCCGGGCCCACTCCCGACCCGGGCCCCACCGACCGTCCTCAACAGGAGGCCCCGTGTTCCAGCGGATCGCGATCGTCAACCGTGGCGAGGCGGCGATGCGGCTCATCCACGCCGTACGCGACCTCAACGCCGAACGGCCCGACGCCCCGCCGATCACGACGATCGCCCTCTACACCGACGCCGAGCGCACCGCCCGGTTCGCCCGCGAGGCCGACGAGGCCTACCCGCTGGGCCCGGCCGCCGCGCGTCCCTACCTGAACCACGACCTGCTCGCCCGCGTGCTCACCGAGGCCCGGGCGGACGCGGTCTGGGTGGGCTGGGGCTTCGTCGCCGAGGACGCGGCCTTC
>JAGQUI010000754.1 GCA_020438595.1 Propionibacteriaceae bacterium
TCCTGCGGGGTGTACTTCTTGTCGTCGATCTCGACGCTCCAGTTGGTGCCCATGTGGCGCTTCACCGAGCGGATCGTGCGGTCGACGTTGGTGACGGCCTGGCGCTTGGCGACCTCGCCGACCAGGACCTCGCCACCCTTGGCGAAGGCGACCACCGACGGGGTGGTGCGGGAGCCCTCCGCGTTGGGGATGACCGTGGGCTCGCCGCCCTCGAGGACGGCGACGACAGAGTTGGTGGTGCCGAGGTCGATGCCGACTGCTCGTGCCATGGTTTGCTACCTCCGGTTGAGTCTTGAACAAGGTTGAGCTTAGCACGCTCAACTTGTGTGATTGAGTTCACCAGGCTCAACTGTGGGGAGGCTGGGGGGTATTCCCTGAGTGGGCCAGCAGGTTTCGACGGCCCGACCCGCAGCCGACCCCGTCCAGACGCTCCCAAAACTCGTTGTTGCTCCCGAAACTTCGGGAGCGTTCTCGATTTCGGGAGCGTCTGTGGGAGGTGCGGGGTCAGGCGGCGGCGGTGAGGTCGCCGAGCATCGCCCGGGTCAGCTGCACGACGATCGGGAACGAGTGCCACAGCTGGTGGCCGAGGCCGTCCACGGTGATCGTCGGGCCGGGCACGCCGCGATCGGCCAGCTGGGTGTCCAGGCGGTCGTAGTCGCCGAGGCGGCACAGTGAGCTGCGCGCACCGCGCGCCAGCGCGCACCGCGCGAGCTCGACGGCGTCCAGCCCCTCCAGCAGGCCCTGTGTCGAGAGCACCTGGCCGATCGCGACCAGGTCCACCGGGGAGTAGCGGACGGACGGTTCACGGCGCTGCGACCGGCGTGCGGCCATCACCCAGTCGTGGCTCTTGTTCGTGGCCAGCACCGTGGGCATCCGTCCCCAGTCGGCGAGGTTGTGCGCCTGCAGCGAGGCGATGTTGCGCTGGGTGATGGCGACGGGTTCAACCAGGTTCAGGCCCTCGATCGGCCCCCACTCCCCCAGCAGCGGCAGCGCGGAGACGGCCAGCGAACAGCCGGTCGAGTAGCCGAGCACCTGCATGTACTCGGGGTGCCGGACGTCGCCGACCTCGAGCGCCTCGGCGACATAGGCGAGGTTCAGCTCGGCCCAGGCGTCGATGCGCCCGTGCAGCATCTCGGTGCGGACCGCCTTCGGGATGCCGTGCCCGAACCGGCTCATGCCCGGGATCTCGGT
>JAGQUI010000755.1 GCA_020438595.1 Propionibacteriaceae bacterium
GCCGCCCTCGTGGTGGCCTTCACGCTGGTCGCGAACCTGACCCGTCCCGCGGCGATCGGCTCGCTGACCGCGACCGCCCTGGTCGCGGCAGGGTTGTACTGGTCGTGGGTCCGCGCCGGGCGTCCGCGCGGAACCGGGCACGCGGTCGCCGAGTCGGAGGAACTGGAGGAGGAGGTCGACCTCCTGGTCGACGACGACTGAGTACGGGAGGCTCCGTACATTCACTCCTGCCCGGCGGCACGCCGGCCGCCTAGTGTGGCGACGGCGGAGGGAGCGCCGTGGGCCACGACCAGAGGAGCATGTTTGCTGCTTCAGGCGCGGCCTACGACGACTTCATGGGTCGCTACTCCCTGCCCCTGGCCAGGCAGTTCGCCCGCTTCGCCCGAGCCACGCGCGGCAGCCGGGCACTCGACGTCGGTTGTGGCCCCGGCGCCCTCACCGCCGAACTGGTCCGCCGGCTGGGCGTCCGGGCCGTCGCCGCGTGCGACCCGTCGCCCGACTTCGTCTCTGCCTGCATCGACCGGAATCCCGGGGTCGAGGTGCGCCACGGCGCCGCGGAGGCGCTGCCGTTCACGGACAGCCGTTTCGACGTCGTGGGTGCCCAGCTCGTCCTGCACTTCGTCCCCGAGCCGGCAGCCGCGGCGGCGGAGTTCATCCGGGTGACCCGTTCCGGTGGGACGATCGCGGTCTGCGTGTGGGACTTCGAGCGCGGCATGGAGCTGCTGCGGGCGTTCTGGGACGCTGCGGTGGGCATCGACCCCGATGCTCCCGATGAGCAGCGGGTGATGCGCTTCGGCCGGAGCGGGGAGATCGCGGAATGGCTCTCGGCTGCAGGACTCCGTGACGTCGAGGAGACCACGCTCACCGTGACGACCACCTACGCCGGCTTCGACGAGCTGTGGGCCTCCCTGCTGCGCGGCGTCGGACCCGCCGGCAGCTACTGCGTGCACCTCCCACCCGACCGTCGGGACGCATTGCGCGGCGCGTTGCACGAGCGACTCGGCGCCCCCACCGGGGCGATCACGCTCGAGGCAGTGGCCCGGGCAGGGCGTGCCGGGTGCCCGTAGCGCTCAGCGGACCTCGTCGCGCAGTCCGGCGTACGCCGCCGCGATCGCCGCCCCCAGGCGCGCGTTGTTCTTGACCAGGGCGATGTTGGCCCGCAGGGACTCCCCGCCGGAGAGTTCGACGATC
>JAGQUI010000756.1 GCA_020438595.1 Propionibacteriaceae bacterium
GGTCGAGCTGCTGCCACCAGGTGCCGATCCGGGACGCGACCGCACCCAGGGCCAGGCTGACGCCCGCGATCACCCAGAGCCGGTCGTCGTGCAGCCCGCGGCGGCGCACCTCCCAGGCGAACACGCCGAGACCGGCCAGGATGCCCAGCCCCATGAACAGGCCGTGCACCAGGCCGTTGCCGGCCAGCGGCAGCCCGATCATGGCTGAAGGCTAGTCGGCGGATCCGCGAACGGCGATCACCCAACCTGCACGAACGGCGATTCCGTACGCACTCGGTCAGCCCGTCCGGCGCCGTCCCCCTCCAATACCGCAAGGTGGACAGTATCGGCCGACTACGGCCGATACTGGCCACCTTGCGGGGCTCAGGGTGACGGTTCGGTGAAGCTCCAGCCGGCCGGGCGCCCGTCGACGTAGGGCATCACGCCGTGGAAGACCGGGCCGCCACCGAAGACCAGTGGCAGCCAGGCCCGGTCGCCCTCCCACATCGGCAGGTCGTCGAGGGCGTCCACTTCGTGCCAGGCCAGCGGGCCGTCCTCGTTGCGCTCGGGCGGGGTACCCGTCCAGCCGTCCACGACGAACACGAACCCGAACCAGTCCTCGCCGCCGGCGCCGAAGCCGGGCCAGGAGATGGTGCCGCGCAGCCGGGCCGAGGTGACCTCGATCCCCGCCTCCTCGCGCAACTCGCGACACAGGCACGTGTAGACGTCCTCGTCGGGCTCGAGCTTGCCGCCCAGACCGTTCCACTTGCCCCGGTGCTGGTCGCCGGCCCGGCTGCGGTGCACGAGCAGGGCGCGGCCGTCGGCGCCCAGCACGTAGCCGAGGCAGCCGATGATCGGGGTGTAGGGCATTACAGCAGGACGGTGCTCACCGGCAGCCCGGAGTTCGCGCCGATCTCCAGCGACGAGGGCGGCAGGCCGGCGCTGACCACCTCGGATCCCAGGACGGCCATCATGGCGCCGTTGTCGGTGCACAGGGCCGGACGCGGCCGGCGCAGCGTGATGCCCGCGGCCGCGGTGCGCTCCTCCAGCAGGGCGCGCAGCCGCGAGTTCGCCGCCACTCCCCCGCCGAGCAGGATGTGGTCGGTGCCGAGGTACTCGCACGCGTCCACGGCCTTCGCGGTGAGCACGTCGCAGACCGCTTCCTGGAAGGACGCGGCGACGTCGTTCACCGGCACGTCCAGCCCGTC
>JAGQUI010000757.1 GCA_020438595.1 Propionibacteriaceae bacterium
CCACGGCCTGGGCGGCGTCGCCGTCTGCATGCTCGGGAAGTAGGGCGCTGTCGCGATTCGGCCGCTCGCGCCCCGAGTTGTGACACCGGGGACTGGTGGGACGGCTTGGCCGGCCGGATCGCGACGGACCGAGTCGGGGACGGTTCCTGACTCGGTCCGACCGGCTGGACGACCGGGAGACGGTTCCCCCTATGGTCCACCCGGGGTCACTGCTGCGAAGACCAGCACGGGGGTGATCTCGGGATAGGTGAGGTTCGGGGGGAGAACGGCGACGGCCGTCGTCTCGGCGATCTCGAAGTCGGGCAAGGGATGCCGGGATCCGACCTCGGCGATGAAGAGCCGGCCGGCGACGCCGTCCACCGCGTAGTCCGCGACGGCGGCCAGGGCCGACGGCACGATCCCGGTCTCCTCGAACAACTCCCGCCGGGCCGCGGCCAGTGGGGTCTCGCCCGGCTCGATGTGCCCACCCGGAGTCTCCCAGGTGGTTCGGTCCCGGTGTCGGCACAAGACGATCCGGTCCCCGCTGAACGCGACGACCACAACGAAGACGTGACCGGTCAGGGCGCCCACCGGTCGCAGCTCCACGTTCATTATCGGGAAGCTAGCACTGGTGACGCGATCCGGCCGTTTGAGGCCCAGAGCGTGACGCCTGGGGCAGATGGGACACAGTGGGCGGCCGGATCGCGACACGCGTCGGCCCGGGGCCCGGCCTGTGCGCCCCGGGCCGCTGCTACGTTGCACTGGTGATGGTGGAGCGGATCGATGGCCGGGTCTGGGTGTCCATGGCCGCCCCGCAGAAGCTCGAACTGGTTCGCTGCTACGCCGAGGATCTCGCCGAGGCCGCCGCGTCCGCAGGGACGACGATCCAGGCGCAGGAGGAGGGTTTCGTCTCCTGGCTGGACGAGGAATTCCCGCGGGGAGAACTCGAGTACTTCGTCGGCCGCATCGACGCGGTGCCGGTGACGCTCCTTCGCGTCCACCGCGATGAGGTGCCCGGGGAACTGCTGATCGAGGCCTTGCAGACGGTGCCCGCCCACCAGCGGCGGGGACTGGCAGGTCAGCTCTTGCGGCACGTGGTCACGGCCGTGCCGGGCCGCTACTGCGCGGACGTCCACGTCGCGAACGCGGCATCACGGGCCGCGTTCGCGAGCGTCGGATTCACCAGGGTGCCGTGTCCGAGCG
>JAGQUI010000758.1 GCA_020438595.1 Propionibacteriaceae bacterium
GACTCGTCTTCCGCCTTGCGATCAGACGCACCGGGCACATCCTCGCCAGCGCCCGGGATTGGGAGACACGCCCTAGGCGCCCAGCAGCACCCGATGCACCAGCGGGACGCCGGGTCGGTAGGCCAGGTGGACGTGGCTGGGCGCGTCCAGGATGACCAGGTCGGCACGCGCCCCGGGACGCAGGTGGCCCACGTCCCCACGCCGCAGGGACGCGGCCCCGCCCGCGGTCGCGGCGTGCAGCGCCTCGGTGGGCGTGAGGCCCATCTCCCGCACGGCCAGTGCGATGCAGAACGGCATCGACGAGGTGTACGACGTGCCGGGGTTGCAGTCGGTGGCGATCGCGACCCGCACCCCGGCGTCGAGCAGGCGGCGTGCGTCCGGGTAGCGGTGCTTCGTGGAGAACTCGACCCCGGGGAGCAACCCGGCCACCACGTCCGCGTCGGCGAGGGCCGCCACGTCGGCGTCGGACAGGTACGTGCAGTGGTCGGCCGCCGCGGCGCCCATTTCGCAGGCCAGCTGGACGCCCGGTCCGGGGCCCAGCTGGTTCGCGTGGACGCGGGGGAGCAGGCCGGCCGCGATGCCGGCGTCCAGCACCGTGCGGGCCTGGTCGGCGTCGAAGGCGCCGGTCTCGCAGAACACGTCCACCCATTTCGCGTGCGGTGCGCAGCGGGCGAGCATCGCTCCAGCGACCAGTTCGACGTAGGCGTCCGCGGACCAGCCCTCGGGCACCACGTGCGCGCCCAGGTAGGTGGTCTCCGCGGTGAACTGCGAGGCCACCTCGAGCAGCACCTCCTCGGTGCCCACGTCGAGGCCGTAACCGCTCTTGATCTCCACCGTCGTCGTGCCCTGGGCCCGCAGCTCGGCGATCCGGAGCGACGCCAGCCGCTCCAGCTCGGCGCGTCCGGCGGCCCGGGTGGCGGCGACCGTCGTGCGGATCCCGCCCGCCTCGTAGCGCCGGCCGGCCATCCGTGCGGCGAACTCCTCCGATCGGTCGCCGGCGAAGACCAGGTGGGTGTGAGAGTCGACGAAGCCGGGGACGACCGCGCGTCCGTCCGCGTCGATCGCCTCGTCGGCCGCGGGCGCGTCGGCGGCGTCGCCCACCCAGGCCACCCGGCCGTCCTCAACCACCAGCGCCGCGTCGTGGCGGATCGGCCCGTCGGGCTCCCAGGTG
>JAGQUI010000075.1 GCA_020438595.1 Propionibacteriaceae bacterium
CCTGGTTGTTGCCTTCGTTGATGTCGGTCTGCCAGGGGTTCACCCTCGGGTTGGGGCTGTTGAAGTCACGATCGCGCAGGATGATCTGGGGCACGTTCTTGCCGACGACCTTGACCTTGATCGATGCGCCGGGCAGGCCGGTGGCGAGCGTTGCGCCGTTGGCCTGGAGCGCGTCCTTGGCCAGGATGATCGCGCCCGGGACCACGTGGTAGAGCAGGACGTTCTCGATGGCGTCGACGCCGAGCTTTGCGACGAGCTTGTTGAAGATCTTCTCCTCGGTGCTCTGCCACTTGCCGGTGAGCCGGTGTGCCAGCACCCGGAAGGCGCGATCGTTCGGGATGAACGCGGTGAGCGCCACGGACCCGTCCGTGAGCAGGGACACGTTGCTGGTGGGCTTCGCGGCCAGGACCGCGAGCACCGCCTGGGTGACGATGTCGTAGTCGTACCAGTCGTCGTCGAAGGTGCCGTTTCCGTCTGCTGTGAGGACGGCTGCCAGGCTCTGGTCTCCGAGGGCCGGTGCGCCCTGCGCGGGCACGACCACCGGACCGGCGAGGAGCGCTCCGCCGAACATCACGGCGACCAGGCTGGCGAGACTGCGTCGGAGCTTCATCCGCTGTCCTTTCGTTGAAGGTTTGTGCAATAAGTGTGCAAGGTGTGTGTGATGTCTGTCAAGCCCACCGCGGGACTTGACGGAGACTCTACAAACATTGCACAATCATTAAACAAACATTCGAGAAGGGACCGATCATGAAGACCATCCTCACTGCGGCCGCCATCCTCGGCCTCGGCCTCGCAGCCACCGGCTGCACCGCAACCCCGATGGCCAGCACGTCCGCTCCGTCGGCGTCCAGCCCGGCGCCAACGATGAGCGAGTCCGCCGCCCCGGACATCGTCGACACTGCGGTCGCCGCCGGCGACTTCACCACCCTTGCCACCGCACTGACCGCGGCCGGCCTGGTCGACACGTTGAAGGGGGAGGGGCCGTTCACGGTGTTCGCCCCCACTGACGAGGCGTTCGCGAAGCTTCCCGACGGGGCGCTCGACGGCCTGCTGGAGGACAAGGACGCCCTCACCGGCGTACTCACCTACCACGTGGTGCCCGGTGAGGTCATGGCCAGCCAGGTGGCCGGGATGGACGGGCAGGAGGTGACCACCGTGGAGGGCGGCACCTTCACCATCAATGTCAAGGACGGCACGGTCAGCCTGACCGACGGCGCCGGCAATACCGTGAACGTGGTCAAGACCGACATCACCGCCAGCAACGGAGTGATCCACGTGATCGATGGCGTGCTGCTGCCGTCTGCCTGACCAGGTCGCGACACGGGGCCGTCCCTCCGGGGGCGGCCCCGTCAACGTTGGCCGTCGCCCGGGACCGGTTCCTGGGCGGTTCAGCGTGCGGCGTGCGGCGTGATCACCCGGAGCCGTCGCAGCAGCAGGGTCGCCACGCCGGTCACCAGCGCGCCCAGCACGACCCCCCAGGCGATGTCGGTGGCCGCGACGAACGGCGCCCAACCACACGGGTGGCGGGTCGATCCACGGGTCACGGACACGGACGACGGTCGGTCAGGCCCCGACAGGGTGGGTGCTGGAGTTGCGATCGCGGGCCGCCGGGGCAGCGAGAGCGTCCTCGAGCCAGTCGGCGGCCTCGGCGAGAGTCGCGCCTCCCAGGGCGTGCGCGGGGCTGGCGCCGGGGCCACCGGCGTAGACGGACGCCCGTGGGGCATTCTCGAGGAGTGCCTGGACGACGTCCTGCGCGGCGGGCGCGTCGGCGGCCCGGGGCGCGCCGACGACGACGGCGGCCGGCCGGGCGGCTCTCACCGCTTGAACCCAGCTCGAGACGGGGAGGTCCGGACCCAGGTAGGTGACCCGGAGGCCGCGGCGCCTGAGCATGGTCGCGAAGGCGAGGGTCGCGATCTGGTGCGTGGCGCCGGGGGCGAGCCCGGTGACGACGTGATGGCCGGATCGGGAGTTCCCGGCGGCATCGAAGGCGGCGGCGAGTCGGCGCATGACGCCGGCGCTGATGAAGTGCTCCTGCGCCACGTCGAGGAGACCGGCCGCCCATCCCTGCCCGATCGAGTCCAGGGCTGTGGTCAACCACTCATCCACCACGTACTCGAACCCGGCTGAGGCGAACGCACGGTCGAGGATCTCGTCGAGGGCGCGGGCGTCGTAGGCACTCGACGCCGCGATCAGCGATGCCGGGTCTGGCAGCCCCGCCGGTGCGTCGCCGTGGCCGGCGAGGTCGCGGACGGACGCGATCCGGCCGGATCGGACCTGTTCGGCGGCCTGGGCCGGCTGCATCCCGTCCTCGACCAGACCAACCATGGCCCGCAGCGCTGCGACGTCGTCGTCGTCATAGAGGCGGTAACCGCCCTCGGACCGGGTGGGATGGACGATCCCGTAGCGGTGTTCCCAGGCGCGCAGGGTGCCGGGCGCCAGGCCGAGTTGCTCTGCCACCCACCTGACCGTGTGCATGAGACCTCCTTCCTGGGACACATTCTACAAACCTTTCACACCTCCTTGACAAGTCACATACCAAATCCCACAATCGTTGTACAAACACTGCACGGAAGACAGACATCATGAGTGTTGCCAAGGCACCATGGAGGTCAGCTACGCAGGGATGGCCCTGGTGGAGGGCATGGGCGCTCGGGTGAAGCTGGTGGCTTCGGACATTGCTGCCAGCGACGGCGTCATCCATGTCATCGACGGGGTCCTGCTCCCCGGCGCGTGACGCCCACTCTGCCGCCGGCAGGTCGGACGCCCATCCGGCAGCTCGGCCGACGGCCTGGACTTCAGGGTGCCAGACGGCGCGTTGCGGGATGAGGCACGGCCAGCTCCAGACTGACGGGAGGACTGAGGATGACGGTGGGTGAGGCGCACCCGGGCGACGTGAGGCGTTGGTGGGGTCTGGTGGCGATCAGCGTGGCGGTCGCGCTGATCATCGTCGATTCCACGATCGTGAACGTGGCGATCCCCTATCTGGTCGATGACCTCGCACTCACCTCCTCCGAGGTCCAGTGGGTGCAGGAGTCCTACACCCTCGTCTTCGCAGCGACGCTGCTGGTCTGGGGAACAGTGGCCGACCGGATCGGCCGCCGCCGGATGCTCCTGATCGGGATCGCCGTGTTCGTCGGGGCGTCAGTTCTGGCGGCCCTTGCCGGGTCCGGCGGTGCACTCATTGCGACCCGCATCGTGCAGGGGTTCGGTGGCGCGATGATCCTGCCCACCACGCTGTCGCTGATCAATGCCGGGTTCACCGGGCGCGACCGCGGCGTCGCGTTCGCGGTGTGGGGTTCGACGATCGGTGGCGTGGTCGCGCTCGGCCCGCTGCTGGGTGGTTGGCTCACGACGTCCTTCTCCTGGCGGTGGGCTTTCGGGATCAACCTTCCGATCGGCCTGCTCGTCGTCGCAGGCGTCCTGCTCTTCGTCGCCGAGTCGAGGGCACCGAGGACCCACGGAGTCGACGTCGTCGGGGCGCTGCTCTCGGCAGCCACCTTCGCCACCCTCGCGTTCGGGCTGATCGAAGGCCGCACCTACGGGTGGTGGAGCGCCGCGCAGCCGTTCGAGGTTGGACAGTGGCAGTGGACCGCGACACTCTCTCCGGTCCCGATCGCCCTCGGCCTCTCGCTCGCGCTCGGTGCCGTCTTCGTGATCCGGACCGTGCGCAGGACCCGCACGCAGCGGCCGACGCTGCTCCGGTTCGACCTGTTCGGCATTCCCTCGTTCCGCAACGGCAACATCGCGGCAATGATCGTCAGCCTCGGGGAGTTCGGCATCGTGTTGTCGTTGCCCTTGTGGCTCCAGAACGTCCTCGGGTACACGGCGTTCCAGACGGGCCTGGTACTGCTCGGCCTCGCGGGCGGGTCGTTCGCAGCAAGCGGTGTCTCGGCGGCCCTCACGCACCGCCTGAGCCCGGCCAGCATCGTGCGCACCGGTCTGGTCGCGGAGATCGTCGGTGTCATCGCCCTCGGCCTCCTGGTGAGCCCGTCCGCGACGTGGCCGGTCGTGGTTGCGCCACTGGTTGTGTACGGCTTCGGGGTGGGCCTCGCCACCGCGCAGCTGACCGGGGTGGTCCTGGTCGACGTCCCGGTTCGGCGCAGCGGCGAGGCCTCCGGCGTTCAGAGCACCTCCCGGCAGATCGGCTCGGCACTCGGCATCGCCGTACTCGGAACGGTTCTCTTCACCTCCATCGGGGCCCAGCTCGACGCGTCACTCAGCAAGGCCAACGTGCCCGAGGCCGCACGGACCACGATCGTGCAGGTCGTCGTGGACAGCGCCGGCGGCGCCATCCCTGCCCTCGCGAACGACCCTCGCGCTGCGGTCGCCTACGAGCCCGCCCGCCAGGCCTTCTCCGACGGCACGAGGTACGCCGCCTTCACCGCAGCGGGCTTCCTCCTGGTCGGACTCGCCGCGTCCTTCTCCCTCGGCACCGGCCGTCGCCGGACCGACGACCCCGCGGACGCCGGCCCGCAGCACCAGATGCAGCCCGCAGCCGCACCCTGAGCGGCATGGCGGAACCCATTCTCAGACGGGGCGTCTGCCGCGGGTGCCACCAGCCTGACGCGCCGGCCCGGGCGTTCAATCCTCGAAGGTCGGATGCACGATGCCGTGTTCATAGGCGATCACGACGAGTTGGGCGCGGTCGCGGGCACCGAGCTTGGTGAGTAGGTGGCTGACGTGGGTCTTGACGGTGGCGTAGCTGATCACGAGTCGGTCGGCGATCTCGGCGTTGCTCTGTCCGGCGCCGACGGCTCGGAGCACATCCAGTTCGCGCTGGGTGAGTTCCGTCAGGGGGACCGTGCGGGTCGTTGGCGGAGTGGTGCGGCGGAACTCCTCGATCAGCCGCCTGGTCGCGCGGGGGGCGAGGAGGGCGTCGCCGGCGGCCACGGTGCGCAGCGCGTCGAGCAGTTGTTGGGGCTCGGTGTCCTTGGGAAGGAACCCGCTCGCGCCGGCACGGATGGCCGCGAACACGTTCTCATCGTGGTCGAAGGTGGTCAGGACCAGAATTCTGGAGTCGGCGGTCTCCCCTTGAGCGACCAGCCGGCGGGTTGCCTCGAGGCCGTCGATGCCCGGCATCCGGATGTCCATCAGGATCACGTCGGGGTGCAGCTCGCCGGCGAGTCCAAGGACGGAGAGCCCGTCACCGGCCTGCCCGACCACCTCGAAGTCGGGCTCGTGGCGGAGCAGGATGGCCAGGCCGCTGCGGACGAGCGCCTCATCGTCGGCGATCAGCACCCGGATCACGACCGTGCCTCCTCAGGGCGCGGGATCGAGACACTCACCTCGTAGCCTCCTTCGGCACGATTCCCTGCATGCAGTTCACCGTCCCAGATCGCGACCCGTTCCCGCATACCGATCTGCCCGGTCCCGACCGCCGTCCCGGGCCGCAACCCGGTGCCGTCGTCGGTCACGGTGAGGATGAGCCGGTCAGCGGTGTAGCGGATGCGGACGTGGGCGGTTCGCGCCCGGGCGTGACGCACGACGTTGGTCAGGGACTCCTGGACGAGCCGGTAGACGGTCAGGCCGAGGGCCTCGCTGACCGACCAGGGTTCACCGACCTGCTCGATCGTCACCCCGAGGTTCGTGGCGGCCGCCTGTGTGACCAGCCGGTCGAGGTCGTCCAGGCCGGGGGTTGGCTCGAGGTCGTCGTCCGTGCTGCGCAGGGCACCGAGGATCTGGCGCACCTCGTGCAGGGAGGCCCGGCTGCGGTCGGCGATCGCGAGCAGGGACGAACGGGCCTCCTCGGGATCGGACCGCGCCACCCGTGCGCCCACACCGGCCTGCAGGGCGATCACCCCGAGGGAGTGCCCGACGACGTCGTGGAGTTCACGAGCGATCCGCAGGCGCTCCTCGCTGGCAGCGGAACGGGCGACCTCAGCCTGAGCGAGTTCGGCGAGCTCGGCGCGCTCGGCCTCCAGCCGCGCCGCCTCCTGGCGCGAGCGGCTCGCGCGCCCCAACGCGAACGATCCGACGAACAGGGCCAGGTTGGTCGCCGTCTCCGGCCAGCCCATGCGCTGCGGAGCGGTCAGCGCCACGACCACCAGCAGGACGAGGCAGAACACCGCGGCCGATACCGTGGCCGGCAGTTCCTCCTGCGCTGCCACCGTGTAGGCGGCAAGGAAGAGCGCCGATCCGATCACGGCCGTGCCCTGCCCGAGGAGGATCAGGGAGCAGACCAGCAGCCCCGCCACCACCAGGGTCGGCAGCGGGGCGGCCCGCCGGAAGCTGTACGGCGCTGCCGCGGCGATGAGCAGGCCGATCACCCATGCCGGAGGCGGCCCGGCCTGCGCCGCGCCCGCCGCGAGCACGGAGGCGAGCAGCAGGCCTGCGGCGAGGCACGTGTCCAGCAGCCAGGGACGGGCGGCGTCGAGACGCCGCAGCTCCGGCCAGGTGATCACGCGACAAGCCTCCCAACAGCTCGCGTCCATCACAACGACCCTCGGGATGAACACCGGCTACATCCCGGGATGTACACCCGGATCGGCCTCGACCCGGGGGATGGCGCCGAATTCCAGCCTCCGGCCCGACGCGACGGCCCCTCCCCCCGGGGGAGCATCGGAGCATGCCCACGAACGCAGCCCCGTCCCTCTTGTCATCCAGTCCTCGCATCGCGTGGGCGACCAGTTGTTCCGCCGCCCTCGCCGCCGGACTGATCTGGGGTCTGATCGAGCCCCGCGGGCCGGTCAGCGGCGTGCAGGCCGTCGCCGTCATGGGCACGTCCGTGGCGATCGGCTGGATCGGTGGTCAGCTCACCGGCGCCCGGAAGGCCGCGATCCTGCTGCCGCTGGCGCACGTCACCGGCTTCGAACTCGCCCGGCGTACCAGCAACCTGCCCACCGTTGCGGCCTTCGAGCCCACCTCCGGATTCGGCCTCCTGGCGATGGTGCTGGGCAGGATCATCCCCTGGCTGCTGGCCGCCACACCCCTCGCCGTCGGCGCAGTGTGGGGCAGCCGCAGGACGAAGGCGCGCCGGCCGATCGCCCTCCTGGCATGCTCGGCGGCGCTGGTGCTCCTGGCCACCTGGCTGGCAGTGCCCGCCTCACCCGAGCCGGTGCGTGCTCCGGGCGGGTTCGCGGACCTCGTCGAGGTCGAACTCGGCGGACATCGGCAGTGGATCCAGGTACGCGGGACCGACCCGGCCAACCCGGTCCTGCTCTACCTCAGCGGCGGCCCCGGCCAGAGCGACCTGGCGTTCTCCCGCGTGCTCCTGGAACCGCTGCTGGAAGAGGTGACGATCGTCGGCTGGGACCAGCGGGGCACCGGCAAGTCCTACCCCGACCTCGACGAGGCCGGCCTGACCCTCGACCGCGCGGTCAGCGATGTCGTGGAACTCGCCAGCCACCTCACGGCCCGGTTCGACCAGCCCCGGATCTACCTCCTGGGCGAGTCGTGGGGAAGCCTGCTCGGAGTCCTGGCCGTCCAGCGGGCACCGGAGCTGTTCGCCGCCTACATCGGCAGCGGCCAGATGGTCAACGTGCTCGACACCGACACCACCATCTACGCCGACCTGATCTCCACTGCCCTGCGGAACGGTGACGGCGCGCTGCTGGCCGAACTGGTGGAGCTGGGCCGGCCCCCCTACCCGAGTGTGTTCGACTACGGCCGGATCATGACGCTCTATCCGCTGCTTGAGGGCGGCTACACCCCACCGAGGGAGTACCGCGAGCGGGCGGCCGCCGGCAACGTCGGGCCGATGGGGATCGGCGGCATCGAGTACGGCCCGGTGGAGAAGCTCAACGTCCTGCGCGGCCTGATCGACATGTTCTCCGTGATGTACCCCCAGCTGCAGCAGATCGACCTGAGGCAATCCGCCGCCCGGCTCGACGTTCCGGTCTTCATCCTTTGTGGTGACCATGAGATCGCCGCTCGTACCGGTCCGGCGAGGGACTGGTTCGACCAGCTCGAGGCCCCCGGCAAGCAGTGGCTCCAGCTGCCCGACGCCGGCCACTCGGTCGCCTTCGAGCAGGTCGGGACGCTCCGCGACATCCTCACCACCCAGGCGGTACCCACCCGCCGCTGACCTACCGCGACACCATGTTCGGGCTCATCGTCGACACACCGACGGACTTCCTGTTCTCCCCGCTGATGCTCGGCTTCACGCTTCGCGTGGCTGATCGGGGCCGGTGTTCCCGATCGCGCTTCCCGGAAGGCTCGCGCTCGGCACGGTGAGAAGGCTCGGGCCGAGCCTGCTGATGGTGGTCGGCTCCGGCGCCACCGCCTGGCGGAGGTGCAACTGGCGGATCGCCGACTTCCGCGGTGTGCCTTCCGGTCTACTGGCTGCTGCGTTCCTCCGCCGCGTGGCGCGCCGCCCAGGTCGGGGACGGGCCGGCCCCGACCTTCGGAATGCAGAGCTCTCCGCCCTGCCGGGCGGTCGGCACAATTGTGCTGATGGCACGCGGGCTGGCCTCTGGTTAGCTTCGGCAGGGATGAAGAACGATGCTCTGGCCCACCCCGCCCGGGGGTTGCTGGTGGGCTATCTGTTGGCCTTCTTGTTGCCGTGGACCGTGTGGTCGACCACGATCGCCGAGCAGAACGGCTTGATCGACTGGCATGTTCCTCAGTCGCTCGCGTTCTGGGTCGGGCTTCCGGTTGCCTACCTGGTGGCCGCGGCCACCAGCGGTGGCAGGCCAGCGCTCGCCGATCTGGTGTCGCGTATGTTGCGATGGCGCGTGGGCTGGCGCCCGTACGTCGCGGCGCTGGGTCTGCCGCTCGTGGTCTGGCTCGGCGGCGTGCTCGGTGGCGGCGCGGCCGGGGAGGTCACTCCGATGGATCAGCTTCCGGTCACTGTGCTGATCGAGTTCGCGTTGTTCTGGCTGACTGAGGAGGCGATGTGGCGTGGGTTCGTACTGCCTCGGGTTGAGCTGTGGATGTCGCGTGGCGCGGCGGGGGTGGTGGTCGGCGCTGCGTGGGCCCTGTGGCACCTGCCGCTGTTCGCGATCGCGGGATCGTTCCAGTCCAGCGTGCCGTTCCTCGGGTTCGCCGTCCTGACTGTTGCCACGGCGGTCATTCTCAGCTGGTTGTTCCACCTCGGCTCGGGCTCGGTGCTGGTCTGCGCGCTGTACCACTGTCTCGTCGACGTGGCCTTCGCCAGCACCGGTGTGCTGAGCGCTTCCGCGACGGCGTTCTGGACGGTCGTGGCGCTGCACGTGCTCGCGGCCGCCGTGCTGTGGTGGCGCGGGGGCTTGCGCCGGGCCGTCCCCGCTACTTAGCTCTGGGCCATGGCTGCACAGACGGAGCGTTTGCGTCCCGCCGAACGGCTCGTGTTCTTCACCGATGCTGTGGTCGCGATTGCGATGACCTTGCTCATCCTTCCCCTGCTGGAGTCGGTGGGCGAGGCGGCGAGAGAGGGCCTCGACACCGCCGAGTACCTCGCCGACCACGACGGACAGCTGGTCGCGTTCGCGCTCAGCTTCGTGATCATCGCGGCCTTCTGGCGCACCCACGACCGCCTCTTCGTGCACGTCGAAAGGCAGGACCCGGTGCTGCTGTGGCTGAACGTGGCCTGGATGTTCACCATCGTGTGGTTCCCCGTGGCCACAGCGCTGGTCGGCGCGCTGGAGACCGACCCCGTGCAATTGGCCATCTACAT
>JAGQUI010000759.1 GCA_020438595.1 Propionibacteriaceae bacterium
GAGGCCAGCAGCGGCGACAGGTAGACCCAGTCGATCCCCAGCTCGTGCAGGTAGGACAGCGTGCGGGCCGCCGCGACCAGGTCGAAATCCTCGGTGATCTGCAGGCGGTACGTGCTGGCGGGGATACGCATCACCCTGACCATACCCAAGCCGGCCGTCGCCGTCCGAGGGCCGGGATGACGTGACGCGATCCGACCGCGCAACACCTTAGGCGTGACAGCCGGTCACAGTGCGACGCGATCAGCGGCCAGATCGCGACATCCACCCGGTGTCGCGATTCGGCCGCCGGAGGCGTCCCGCTCGCCGCAGGCGTCACAGATCGGAGTTCGAGCGGCCAGATCGCGACAGGCTGCAGAGCTGCTCAGGCCTCATCGGGCTCGGACGCGCTGGCCTGTCTGAGCACTGCGACCGACGCGGCGACGGACAGTTGCGGCCGGACGGCCACGCCCATGTGCTGGATGAGCACCAGGAGGCTGTGACCGGCGAGCTCCCGGGACGAACCGGCCTGCAGCGGCGTGGTCTCGGCGGCGTCGCCGGCGGTGTCAACGGCCACGTCCCAGGCGTACGCGTACTCGTCGGCCGGCAGCGTGACCTGGACCGCGTCCTGGCCGGCGTTGAAGTAGAGCAGGGCGTGTGTGTCGGTGATCGGGTTGCCGGTCTCGTCCGTGCTGGGGACGCCGTGCCCGTTGAGGTACATCCCGAGCGAGCGGACGTCCGGCGCCGACCAGTCCTCGTCCGCCATCGGACGGCCGTCGGGATGCAGCCAGACGATGTCGTTCAGCCGCTGCTCGTCGCCGACCCGCACGGCGGTGCCCGTGAAGAACCGCTTGCGCCGGAAGATCGGGTGCTCGGCCCGCAACCGGGCGACCGTCGCGGTGAACTCCATCAACGGGGTGTCCATCGCGTCCCAGTGCACCCAGGAGATCCCGGAGTCCTGCGCGTAGGTGTTGTTGTTCCCGCCCTGGGTGCGACCGAGCTCGTCGCCGTGCAGCAGCATCGGGACGCCCTGGCTGAGCAGCAGCGTGGCCAGGAAATTGCGCTGTTCCCTGGCTCGCGCAGCGAGGATCGCCGGATCCGTGGTGGGCCCCTCGACCCCGTGGTTCCAGGACCGGTTGAAGCTCTCGCCGTCCCGGTTGCCCTCGCCGTTGGCCTCGTTGTGCTTCTCGTTGTA
>JAGQUI010000760.1 GCA_020438595.1 Propionibacteriaceae bacterium
GACCGGAGAGCTGCCGCGCCCCCACCGCGCCTCTCGACCACGCCTTGGTGTACTGCGGATCGTCGAAGACTGCCAACAGGAACTTGCCGATCTTCGGGTGGTTGGTCTGGACGCGTTGCTGTCGTGCGTCGTGCCGCCGGTCGAACTCTCGTGCCGCCGAGCCGCCGGCGGTACCGTCCACGACCTCGAGCTGAGGCGGGAGGTCCGGGGTGATCGCGTGTCGCCGGGCGGCAGATGCCTCGGCTTGGTCGGGCATGGCACGCCGAGCCGGGCACTCGACGCAGGAGACAGTCTTCGAAGCTCGGTCGTAGTCGGCGGTTACGCCGGCATCCAGCGGCGCTCCACACTGCGAACAGGTGCCCGCGTAGCGAAGCTTCATCCGCTTCACGGTCGGCGTCGCCGCGTCCGAGGCGATCACGTCCTCACTCATCGTCTGCCTTCAGTCGTCCGTCCGCCCAACAGCTACTTCTTGCAGCCCTGGAGATTGCCGTTGGTCATCGACCAGTGCCAGGCGCCGCCCTCGTAGAACATGTGCGCCGTGATGGGCAGGGTGAAGCCCTGCACCCTCAGTCGGGCAGTCACCAGCGTCGCCGGCTGCTTCTTCGACGTCCCTGGGATCTTGCTCTTGACGTTGGCCTTCGTCTTGACCGTCTTCACCCACTTGAAGGTCGGGTTGATCGACTTGTCGCGGCACGTCGTGTACCGCTTCTCGGTGATGATCTTGCGCTGCGCGGCGACGAGCGTCGCGTAGTGCCGATCCCACTGCTCGGCGTTGTACTGCTTCACCCAGGTCTTGAAAGCCGCTGCGGCGGCTTCACCCGTCTGGGGCTGGGCTGGGATGGGCGTCGTGGTTGCCGTCGGTGTGGGAGTCGCGGATGGCGTGGCGGTCGCGGGGTCACTGGTCGTCGCGGACGGGGCGGCGCTCGCCGAGGCGACCGGCGACGTGGTGTTCGTCGATGCTGGCGAACACGCCGGGAGCGCCAACACGCAACCGACCAGAGGCACCAGCGCAACGAGTGGGAAGTGGGAGGTCACGTCATGTGAGCCTTCCACGGCATTCAGCGCCGATGAAGTCCCCACCCGGGCGACTTGGCAGGTGGGCCTGTAGGTGGGCCCACTGGGAATCGAACCCAGAACCCGCGGATTAAAAGTCCGCTGCTCTGCCAATTGA
>JAGQUI010000761.1 GCA_020438595.1 Propionibacteriaceae bacterium
GCGAACCGGAAAGGAACCGTCCCCGCGAACCGGAAAGGAACCGTCCCCGGGTCGGGGGGGGGGGTCAGTAGCCGATGGCCTGCAGGGTGGCGCGGATCGCGGCAGCGGACTTGTTCAGCATGCCGATCTCGTGGGCGTCCATCGGGAACTCGAAGACGCGCTCGATGCCCGTCGGGCCGACGAGGCTCGGCACCGAAAGGGCGACGCCGGAGACGCCGCGATAGTCGGTGAGCACGCTGGAGAGCGGCCAGATCTTGTGCTGGTCGCCGATGATCGCCTCGACCAGGCGCGCTCCGGCCAGGCCGATCGCGTAGTTGGTCGCCCCCTTGCCCTCGATGATCGAGTAGGCGGCGTGCACCGTGTCGTGCGCGATGGTGGCGAGCACCTCCTCGCTGAACACCTTCTGGCCGGCCTTGTCGGTCCAGTCCCGGATCGGGATCTGCGCGATCGAGGCGGACGACCAGATCGGGAACTCGGTGTCGCCGTGCTCGCCGAACATGGCGGCGTGGACGTTCGACAGCGACACCCCGGCGCGCTGCGCGATCCCCCACCGCAGCCGGGACGTGTCCAGCAGCGTCCCGGTGGAGAGCACGCGGTTCACCGGCAGGCCGCTCACCTTCTGCGCCACCACCGTGAGCACGTCGCACGGGTTGGTCACCAGTACCAGCACCGCGTTCGGCGCCTGCTCGAGCAGCTGGGGCACGAGCTGGGTCATGATCCCGGCGTTCACCCCGGCCAGGTCGAGCCGGGTCTGGCCGGGCTTCTGCCGCGCCCCGGCGGTGATGATGATCACCGAGGAGTCCTTCACCACCTCGATGTCGGCGCCGCCGGTGACGATGCGGGTGGGGGTGAACTGCGTGCCGTGGGCCAGGTCGTGCACCTCGGCCTCGACCTTCTTCGCGTCGATGTCGTACAGGGCGATCTGGCGGGCGGAGCCACGGATCAGCGAGGCGTAGGCGATGGACGTGCCCACAGACCCGGCACCGACCACCGTGAGCTTGGAATTGGCGAGGTTGTTGCTCGCGACAGACGCGGAACTCATGGCCCCAAGCCTAATGGTCAGACCGACTGCCGACTGCCGCCGTCCTCCTCGGGCGGCAGCACCACGGCGGCGCGCACCAGCCGTTCCAGGCCGACCCGCC
>JAGQUI010000762.1 GCA_020438595.1 Propionibacteriaceae bacterium
ATCCGCTCGGACCGGTCGACCGTGCGCACCTGCGAGCGGCGGGCCTCGGACGCGGCGCTGGCCGCCTCCTCCTCGGCGCGGGCGACCAGGCGGGCCCGCAGCATCCGCATCGCCGACTCCTTGTTCTGCAGCTGCGAGCGCTCGTTCTGGCAGGAGACCACGATGCCGGTGGGCAGGTGGGTGATCCGGACCGCGGAGTCGGTGGTGTTCACGCCCTGGCCGCCCGGGCCCGAGGAGCGGTACACGTCGATGCGCAGGTCGTCGTCGTTCACCTCGACCTCCGTGGCCTCCACCTCGGGCATGACCAGCACGCCGGCCGCCGAGGTGTGGATGCGTCCCTGGGACTCGGTCACCGGCACCCGCTGCACCCGGTGCACGCCGCCCTCGAACTTCAGCACGCCGTAGGGCGCGTTCTCCGGGTCCGGGCTGCCGGTGGCCTTCACGGCCAGCGTGACCGACTTGTAGCCGCCGAGGTCGGTCTCCTGGGAGTCGAGCACCTCGACCTTCCAGCCGCGGGTCTCGGCGTAGCGGGAGTACATCCGGAACAGGTCGCCGGCGAACAGCGCGGACTCCTCACCGCCCTCGCCGGACTTGATCTCGATCAGGCAGTCGGCGGAGTCGTTGGGGTCGCGCGGGGCGAGCAGGCGGGTGAGCCGCTCCTCGACCTCGGCGAGCTCGGCGGCGATCCCGTCCGCCTCCTCGGCGAAGGCCGGGTCCTCCTCGGCCAGTTCGCGGGCGGCGGCGAGGTCGGCGGTGAGCTGCTCGTGGGTGGTCAGGTTCTTCACGATCGGGGTGAGCTCGGCGTAGCGGCGTCCGATCCGCCGGGACGCGGCCAGGTCGGCGTGCACGGCGGGATCGGCCAGCTGCTGCTCCAGCTCGGCGAACTCCTCACGCAGGCCGGCTGCGGATTCGAACACGGCTTCCTCCCTTGGTGCGCCCGTACGACAAACGCCGGGCACCAGGTCTGACCTGGCGCCCGGCGTCGACGAAGCTACTTCTTCTTGTCGGCCTGCTTCGCGTACCGCTTCTCGAAGCGGGCGACGCGACCGCCGGTGTCGAGGATCTTCTGCTTGCCTGTGTAGAACGGGTGGCAGGCTGCGCACACCTCGGCGTGGATGACGCCGTTCTTAGCGGTG
>JAGQUI010000763.1 GCA_020438595.1 Propionibacteriaceae bacterium
GAACCGGTGGATGTCGGTCCCGCCCATGAACACGAGGGCGAAGACGAACGCCGAGTAGGCGACCAGGTAGCGCTGCAGGTCACGCCCGAGGCCGCGCCACACCTCGCCGAACCGGGTCGGCGTGAACAGCATCAGCGCGGGCACCGCGTAGGAGACGTAGCCGAGCAGGATGTTCAGGTGCCGGGTCCAGAACGTGAGCAGCCGGGCCATGTCGCCGACGAAGGTGTCGATGTCGACGGTCTGGCGGCTCTTCACCACCGGGATCAGCATCCGCGGCAGCACGACCGCCACGAACAGCGCGGCGACGAACGGCAGTGCCCAGCGGGCCAGCGCCTTCCAGTCCCGGTTCCAGGCGAGCATGACCACGGCCGCGAGCAGCGGCACCACGGTGAACTCCCGGATCGGCGCCCCCAGCACGGTCAGCGCGATCAGCCAGCCCCACCGTCGCCGGTACGCGGCGAGCGTGGCCAGGATGACGATCGGGTAGGCGAGGTGGTCCGGCCGGAACGGGTCGAACACCAGGAACCGGATGTTCCACACCGACAGCGCGGTGACCACCCAGCCCGCCCAGGCCGCCCGGACCGAACGGCTCACCGTGACCACCAGATAGAACACCGACACCAGTTGCAGCACGGCCCCGGCCCAGGCGACCAGCCGGAAGCCCGTCGGCAGCACGACGCCGAGCACGTCGGAGAGCACCCGGGCCAGCATCGGGGTGCCCCACCGGTAGGCGAACGGCGAGGTCATGGTCTCGTAGGCGAACCACTCCCTGGCCATCCGCAGGTAGCGGACGTTGTCCCAGCTGAACCGCTTGGTGTTGATCAGCGTCGTGGTGAGTTCGAACGCCGCGACCACGGCGAGGCTGGCGGCGACGACGATGAGTGCGGTCACCCACCAGCGTCCGCCGATCCACCTCAGGGGCGTGGCGGAGCCTTCGGCGGACGGATCGGTCGCCTGCCCGGCGGGGGCGTCAGCCATGCGCCCCGTCCGCGTCCGTGCGGCCGTCCGGCCCGTCCCAGCCGGCGTCGGCGAGCTCGTGGAACAGCGTCGACCAGCGACGCAGGAAGACCGGCTCGGTGAAGTCCTCCGCGGACAGCGCCGAGGCGTCCACCAGCCGCTGGTGCAGCGCGGG